>CALPPJ020000022.1 GCA_943325425.2 Bifidobacterium breve
GGCTCGAACCAAGCGAACGGCACGTACATCTCAACGACGTCAATTTCTTCGGCTGGATTCTTAATTCCGCCTTTGCGCCACAAATCAGCCGCACACATTTCTCCAGCGACCGGACTCACTTGTTCGCGACCCGCAAATGCAGTTGGCTCGCTGCGCATCGATGTTGCGTGCACCCACGCCTTTGGTCCGGCATGTTTGTCAGCGCGCTCTTCGCTCATCAACACCAACGCCATCGCACCATCGCTGGACGGACATGTTTCGATAAAGCGAATCGGGTCCCACAACATTGGGGTCTCGAGTGCTTTTTCAAGTGTCCAATCCGGTTCATGTAAATGCGCATACGGGTTCTTGCATGCATTGGTCCTATCTTTCACCGCAACCATTGCACCAATATGCGACGGCGCACCAGAGCGGGCGATATATCCGCGCACAATCGGCGAGAAGTATCCACCAGCTCCAGCATGCACCGGCATACCAAACGGAATCGGCACGCTGAGCGCCCACATTGCGTTGCCATCGCTTTGCTTTTCAAAGCCGATCGTCAAAACGGTTCCGTGAATTCCCGCCATCACATGTTGGGCCGCGACGATTGCTGTTGATCCACCAACCGAACCCGCGGTGTGAACACGGAACACCGGCTTACCGTGAGCGGCCAATGCATCGGCCAGCCACAGTTCAGGCATCGCCACACCTTCAAGAGAGTCTGGAGCCTTGCCAATCACGATCGCGTCGACATCATCGATCGTGATGTTGGCATCAGCCAACGCACGATCAACTGCCTCGCGCACCAAACCAGCAATTGAAACATCGGCGCGACAAGCCGCGTGCTTTGTTTGTCCTACTCCGACGACTGCACAAAGTTCAGCCATGTCACTCACCCTCCATGACGCATACCAAATTTTGTTGCAACATCGGCCCACTTGTGCAGTGAGCCAAAACTCGATCAGCCGAACCGGCAAAAACACTTTCAGCAGCTTCGGCAAATCGTGCCAATCCTGCGGCCATTGCTGGGTTCGCCACCAATGCGCCTCCGCTTGGATTGATATGCGTTGATTCGCTTAAGCCCATCGCATTGCGCAGCAACAGCTCTTGATGCGTGTACGGAGCGTGAAGCTCAGCAACATCAATTCGGTCGTTACCTACTCCAGCTTTTTGTGCAGCAATAGCGGCTGATGAACTTTCAATCATCGAGCGCGCGCCTAAACGCTGCGTATCAATCCGGTGATCTATGCCTCGAATCCAAGCCGGTCGCTCGGCTAATCGACGCGCGATGTCGCCGGCGGCCAAGACAACTGCGTTGCAGCCATCAACAGGAGTCGCGCAGTCGTGTGCACGCAGCGGATTCATCGTGTACGGCATCGCCAATAGTTCTTCGACTGATTCATTGCCTTTCGTGAAAGCAATTGCATTGTTGTGCGCATCACGACGACTACGCGCGGCAACTTCTGCCATCTGACGTTCGGTGACAACACCAGCTTCGAGACATGCACGAGCCTGCAATGCAGCAAGTGCATCAAAGCCTGGCTTTAGTGGAGCGACCATGTACGGATCGGTTTGCAAACTTAAGATCTGATCTATCGGTCCCGATGTAGTTTTTCCATTGGAGAAAACCAGAGCAACATCAACTTCTCCAGTTTGAATTTTCACCCAGGCCTCGTACAACGCCAACGCGCCATCGGCTTCAACGTGACTTTCAATAATTGGTGGCCATGCTCCAATTGCGTCAACTGCTGACACGAAACTGAACGGCTGACCGCTCATGTAGTCACATGATCCGTGACACCAGAAACCAATGTCGCTTCGTTCAATTCCGACTTTGTCCAGCAACTGCTGAATAACTGGCAACAGAATTTCTACCGATGTGAAAGTGCTGTTGACTTCGCTCGGACGTTGCGCTGTTCCGACAATTGCAATATCTCGTAATGCCATCAGCTTGCTCCCGATTCTGTACCCATCACACGATCTGCTTCGCCAGTGGGTCGAAAGTGTTGAATATTCTCCAAAGACGGGCCCCATTCAGATGTGTCTTTCCAAACTGGCTCAACTCGCATACCAATGCGCACGTCCTCTGCTTCACATTCTTGAATGAGGTGTTGCATTGAAATATCGGCGCCATCCAACAAGATTTGCGCTGCAACATACGGCAACTTGATCTTCTGTCCCAAGAACGGAACGTTGACGATGCAAAAAGTTGTAATCGTTCCCTTTGGACCAACCTCAACATCACCTGCCAAGATTTTTGCGCACTTCGGACATACACCATTGCGAGGTGGGAAGTACACGAGCGCACAACTTGGACAGCGCTTTCCGATGAACTTGCCTTCCATCAGTCCAGCAAGGTGACTCGTCGCATTCGGACCGGCCGACCAGTTGTAGGTCACCCCGATCGGTTGGCGTAAGCGAACTAAACCATCGGCTTCACTCATGACGCACCTCCCATGATGTCGAAACATGCAATGTCGGTGACGCCACCTGGTCGGTCTTCGGCCCAGCGAACCTTCACCTTGGTGCCAACTGCAATGTTCTCGGGCGAACCCGCATCAACTGCGTGCAACATCGGCACATCGGCCCCGTCAATGGTGATCAAAGCCCAGGCGAAAGGATGAGCCAGTGGTTGACCTTCAACTGGGGTGGACTGCCATGCCCACGTTGTCACCGTTCCCGTATCAGATAGTGATACCCATTCACTTAATTGTTCGCCAGTCAGTGGGTCGAACTCGGCCGGCGGGAAATACACCCGTCCGTCGCTTCCGCGCGTCCCTTCAAGTCGACATTCGGATAACGACGTAAAGAAACGTGACAACAATGTGCCGACTGTTCTTTTGTAGGGATATGCAACTTCGAGTGGTGCGACAAAGACATCGCCGACTCTGGCATGAGATGTTGTTCCAGACACAACAAGTTTCTTATCACGCCAACGGGTCGTTTGCTTATTCAACCGCACGTCTCAAGAAGCAAACCACTTGCCAACTCGCCTATACCCTCGTTGGACCTTTGTTGCTAGTGTCACAGTGTCGGGTCAAGGGGATCCTGACGACGCAGGGGGAAGACATGTCTCGTTCGTTGAATTTTGGTTCCGTGAACTTTGGTCGCTCGGTGGCCGTGCTCTCATTAGTTGCGATTGCAACAGTCGGTTGCTCCAATCGCAACAGTGGCGACACAGCCACTACTCAGGCGCCCGCAACGAATGCACCTGCGGTCACTGACGCTCCGACCGCTACTGATGCACCCGTCACGACCGATGCGCCGACCGGACCAATGTTTGGAACGATGGCCAGTCCCTGTGGTCCAGCCACGGACGCTGGAGTTCCCACGATTGCCGATGGTCAAAACGGTGGCGACACCATCAAGCTTGGCACCGCCAATGACCACGGCTACGAAGGCGCACCTGGTACCACGCTGGAAATGCTTGATGCTGCCAAGGCTTTCGCTGGTTGGTGCAATGCTCAAGGTGGCGTGCGCGGACTCCCGATCGAGATCGTTGACCTTGACGGCAAATTGTTCTCAGTTCCGCCCTCGATGGAACAAGCATGTAGCGAAGTGTTCGCAATGGCTGGTGGTGGCTGGGTGTTCGACGACCAGATGTACCCACGATTCCACGAATGCGGAATGATTTCATTCTCGGGTTATGCCGTCAGCGCTGCGGCTTCGATGGCCAACGGAAAGATTCAACCAATTCCTAACCCAGCAAATGAAAAGCCAGCTCAATGACTCAATTGGGCCAGGGACACCTATCCCGAAGCAATCAAAAAGGTTGCACTTCTCTACGGCGACTTCTTAACGACGAAGAGTGTTGCTGATCAATTGGCAGCAACAATGAAAGCAGTTGGCGGATTCGGCGAGCCGTCCATGATGACCTACAACCCTGCCGGCGAAGCTAACTGGACTCCTTTTGCCCAAAAGTTGAAATCCGACGGCATCACGTACTTGTCATTTGTGGGCACCGACTCAAACCTGGTGTTGCTCTACAAGGCAATGCGCGAAGTTGGTTATGTACCCGAGGTCGTACTGAATGACGCAAACTTCTACTCATCCATCATGGTCGCCGAAGGTAACGCAGTTGCGAACGAGGGTTTCCTCGCCCGCACGATGTACGCGCCGTTTGAAGAGGCCGACCAATTCCCAGGTATGGCGTCGTACTTAGACATGATGGAGACGTACAACCCAGAGGGTCGCATCGCTGGTCTTGGATTGCAAGCAACTTCTGCCCTGCTGATGTTTGTCACCTCCGCTAACGCATGTCTTGATAGCAACAGCAACGTTCTCGAGCGTGAATGCGTCTTGGCCGAGGGTTTGAAGATCAATTCGTGGACTGGTGGCGGCTTGCACAGCGAGACCAATCCGGCCGCTAAAACTTCACCGAAGTGTGGACTCATCATGGGTGTCAAGGACGGCAAGTGGGCTCGCGTCTACCCAGAACTGGGCTCAGCCGATGACAACGGTGGCGGTTGGCATTGTGATGAGGATGGCGCAGTTGAAATTGAAGGCGACTTTGGCGATGTGACATCCGGTGTTGACCCGACACGGCCCAACTGACAATTAGTTCACAACTCTCGAATTGATCTGACTACTTATGCAAGAGCTACTCACGTTCACAATCATCGGATTGTCAACGGGTGCAATCTACGCAGTAGTAGCAAGTGGATTAGTTGTTACCTATACAACCTCTGGCATCTTCAACCTCGCTCACGGGGCGACTGGCATGTTGGCTGCCTTCACTTACTGGCAGTTGCGTTTTGATTGGGATTTGCCCGCCCCATTAGCGCTCTTCATCACGCTGTTTGTTTTATGTCCGATATTTGGGCTGGTCACTGAACGCTTCGTCATGCGCGGTCTACAGGGAACTTCAGAAGTTGTTCGCCTTTCAGTCACGGTTGCCTTGTTTGCCTTCATGATCGGAATCGCTAACTGGATTTGGCCAAGCGATTCAAGCCGCGAAGCATTCACAAAATTCTTTGAGGGAAACACAGTTTCTATAGGTGGAATCAACATCAGTTGGCACAAGCTGATCACATTCGGTTGCGCCATATTGGTTGCGATTGTTCTGCGTCTTTTGTTGTATCGAACTCGTATGGGCGTAGCAATGCGAGCGGTCGTTGATGACCGTGCGCTGACCGAACTCAATGGAGGCCGCCCCGATCGTGTCGCCATGTTTGCTTGGGCGCTCAGTGCGATGCTCGCTGGTCTCGCTGGCATTTTGCTGGCAGGTGAACAGCAACTCAATATTGAGCCGCTCGTTCTGTTAGTGATCAACGCCTACGCCGCAGCCATCATTGGACGTCTCAAGAACTTGCCCATGACATTTGCTGGTGCTGCAGTGCTTGGCTTACTTGACGCTTACTATCTTCAATTCTCTGACAATTCTTGGTTTCCGCAATCGATCTTGGGATTCGGAATTTCGGGGATGCGCGCTTCGATCCCAACAATTGTGCTTTTCATCGCGCTGATAGTTCGCCCACAAACTCGATTGCGCGCGGGCGTGGTGCGCATTCGCGAACAAAACAAGGTTCCGGCCTGGAGTACTTCGATCATGGGTGCAGTGGCACTGATTGCAATTGTGGTTGCAATCTCTGGAATGTTGACCCGCTCAAACACACTTTTGTTGCTGAACGGATTCACTCTTGCCATTGTGGCGTTGTCGCTCGTGCCCCTCACTGGTTACGCCGGACAAATGTCGTTGGCCCCGCTTACGTTTGCTGGCCTTGGTGCCATCGCGATGTCAAAACTTCCCGGTGATGGCAACTTGTTTACGTTAATCATCGCTGTCGTTATCGTTGCGCTCGTCGGAGCACTCGTCGCACTTCCTGCTATTCGACTCTCAGGGATTTATCTGGCACTTTCAACAGCAGCTTTTGCAGTCTTGGTGACCAAGCTTGTTTTCAATCAGAAACAAACTTTCATGAGTGGCAATATTTCCGTACCGATACTTGATGTTCCGTTTGTTGAGATCAACTCGCCGCGTGGACGGTTGATTTTGGCGGCAGTGGCGTTCTCGCTCTTAGGTCTTGGCGTTGTTGCAATCCGCCGCAGCCGACTCGGACGTCGACTCATCGCACTCAAAGACTCTCCGGCGGCCGCAGCGACGTTAGGTATGAGTTTGACCCGCACTAAGTTGGCGGCCTTTGCTATTTCTGCTGGAATCGCCGCTTGCGCAGGAGCATTAGCTGGCGACAAAGTCAGTCCACAGCAATATGACTTCACTCAAAGTTTGCCCATCGTGTTACTCACCGTCGTTGGCGGAGTCGGAACTGTTGGAGGAGCACTGTTCGGTGGATTAATGCTTGGTGGCAACTCTGTTCTTGCGTCAGTTGTACCAACACTCAAGAACGTCACCAAGATTCTTCCTGGCACAATCGGCGTCACCCTCGGCCGCAATCCAAGTGGAGCAGCCAACCAAATTGCCGATGCCTATCGTTCGCTCACCAATCGATGGAATCTTCTCGCATTTGCCGCAGCGGGCGGAGTCGTCATCTGGATTCTTGATGCCCAATATGTGATTTCACATTGGGCCTTCTTCATTGGTGGTGTCTTCTGGGTACTTGCCGTTACCCCGAACTTGGTTGGAATCATGCAGGCTCCCCGAACCCGTCAAATCATCGCCAGCGTCTATCTAGGAATCGGTGTCATCATTGCAATCTCCATCGATTGGGATAACGCCGTTGACTCAACGGGCAAGCGCCTGATCGCGCTGGTTCTGCTCATCGCTTTGTTTGGAGTTGGAGCACAACGGATAGCCGAAAATGCGCCACGCATCCATCGCTCATCACCTGATGTGATCGGTCTCACCACAGATTTCACAGATGAAGAACTTGATCGTGCCGAGCGTGAGTTAGGCGTGGTGCTCTGATGTCGCTTCTTGAAGTACGCGGAGTCATGGTTCGATTCGGCGGTGTCATGGCCGTTGGTGGCGTGGACCTAGACGTTCACGCTGGCGAAGTGACTGGCCTCATCGGCCCAAACGGTGCCGGCAAGACCACCTTGTTTAATGTCATCAGTGGAATGCAAGAACCCACGGCTGGGTCGGTTCACGTGAGTGGTGTTGACATCACCCACGAGGCACCGCACCGACGAGCCAAACGCGGGCTTGCTCGTACATTCCAACGCCTTGAACTATTTAGCTCACTCACGGTCCGCGACAACGTTCGAGTTGCCGCTGAACTTGCTTCACTCACCAACATTGACGAAACCGTCGACAACTTGCTGGAAAAAGTCGGTGTGAGTGATCTTGCTGAACAAACTGCTGGCGATCTACCAACAGGCTCGGCGCGTTTGGTTGAAATTGCCCGGGCTCTTGCAACTGGCCCGCGCCTACTGCTGCTCGATGAGCCAGCTTCTGGTCTTGATGAAGCAGAAAGCGATCGCCTCGGTGTTTTATTACGAGAACTCACCGCAGATGGTCTTGGCGTTTTGCTTGTTGAACACGATATGAGCTTAGTTATGCATGTCTGCGACAGAATTTTTGTGCTTGATCTTGGGCACATCATTGCTTCCGGGACACCCGACGAAATTCAGCATGACCCGAAGGTGCTGCATGCATATCTTGGAGCACCGTCATGACTCAACCCATTCTTGAACTGCGCAACGTTCGTGCCTCGTATGGATCTATCGAAGTACTTCATGGCGTCAATCTTTCGGTTGGTCGCGGTGAAGTTGTTGCGCTACTTGGCCCAAACGGCGCCGGCAAAAGCACGATGATCAAAGTGGTCAGCGGACTTTTGCGCCCCACATCTGGTCAACTCATTGTTGGTGGTCGTGATGTCACCGGTGCTGCTGCCAATGCGCTTGCTCGGGCTGGCTTGTGCACAATTCCTGAGGGACGAGGCATCTTCCCTAACCTCACTGTTCGCGAGAACCTGTTAATGGCGACATACAGCGGACACAAACTCGCAGACATTGAAGAAAGTACTTACGCTCGCTTCCCTCGGTTGTCAGAACGTCGTACTCAGTTCGCCGGCACGATGTCGGGTGGTGAACAGCAAATGCTTTCTCTAGCACGCGCCCTCGCAACCGATCCGGTCATATTGTTACTCGATGAATTGTCAATGGGGCTCGCTCCACTCATTGTGGCTGAGCTATATCAGCAGGTTGCAGCAATTGCCGCCGAGGGAGTTTCGGTGTTGGTTGTGGAACAATTCGCTCGCACAGTTTTAGGAGTTGCCGACCAGGCAGTTCTATTGGCCCACGGGAAAGTGCAAGTAGCTGGTAAAGCATCTGAGATTGGCGAAGATGTACTTGCCGGTGCGTATTTAGGTTCATAAATTCTCTTACTGAAAGAAACGGACACGACCATGAATGAAGATCGAATCCAAACCTTCACCGAAGAAATCGGCGAATTGAAGTTGCGTGGCGCACGTGCAGATCGCGAACGTTGGCTCTTAATTTTGGGTGGACTCGGATTGATTGCCGGAGTTGGCTTAGCAGTATTTGGTGGTTTTCAAGCGAGCGGCACGACGGTCCTTGGTGACCAAATTGCCTTTTTGGCAACTGGCACACTGATCGGACTCGCACTTGTCATCGCTGGTGCAGCGCTATTCATCCGCTACTCAATCGCCCGCTTCATGCGTTTTTGGCTGGTGCGTCTCGTTCACGAACATCGCAGTGAAACTGACCGAGTCATCAAAGCACTCGGCGATATTGAAGCAAAACTCAACAAGTAGTTGTTAACGAGCGCGGTAGGTGCCGCCGCCGAGTCCGCTGGTGTCTTTGTTGAGACGCTTTGACAAGTGCATTCCTTCGAGAATGAACTCAACTGCCGCAGCGATACTTGCAGCGCTGTCATCACCATCGATGAGCGCATCAACGATTGGGCGTAGCGCTGGAATATTGCCGATCAACAAAGCCTGTTCTTCTGAAGGAACATCTTCACCGGTGTGAACGATTGCGCCTTCCTCAAAGGCAGTCAAAACGGCACCCGTCAATTCAGGTTTTACAACCTGGCGATACACAGTCAGAACTGATGACTTAATGAGATCGCGCAAGACCTGACCTTCACGACCCTCTTCAAGCGCTTCAATTTCGATCTTCCCACCAGTTGATGCCGCAAATGCATCAAGGTCGCATACGCGCGGAACCACATTGGTTTCGCCTAGTCGCAATCCACGCCGCAAAGCATTTGCTGCCATCACTTCATAGTTACTTACACTCAAACGCACACTGACACCACTGCGCTGATTGACCTGACTGCTGTTACGCGCCAACTGGCTAAATGTTGCAACGACAAGTTCCATGTACGCCGGAACCGATACCTTGACGTCGCCGACACTCGGCGGCCGGGCTTCTTGACGAATGATCTGTACTTCAGTCGTTGCTTCAAGTGGATAGTGCGTGCGAATCTGACTGCCGAAACGATCTTTCAGTGGAGTAATGATTCGACCACGGTTGGTGTAATCCTCGGGGTTTGCTGAAGCAACAAGCAACACGTCGATAGGTAAGCGAATTTTGTAACCGCGTACTTGCACGTCGCGCTCTTCAAGAATGTTCAATAGACCAACTTGGATTCGTTCTGACAAGTCGGGCAATTCGTTGATTGCGAAAATGCCACGATTTGTACGTGGCACGAGCCCGTAGTGCAACGTGAGTTCATCGCTAAGGTAACGACCTTCAGCAACCTTGATGGGGTCAACTTCACCGATGAGGTCGGCGATAGATGTGTCAGGAGTAGCTAATTTTTCGCCGAATCGCACATCACGATGAATCCATGTAATGGGAGCCTCGTCGCCGTACTGCTCGACTAGATCACGGGCGTGCTTTGATACCGGCTCATAGGGGTCATCGTTAATCTCGCTACCTGCAATAATCGGCAACCACTCGTCAAGCAAGCCCGTCAAACTACGAATCATGCGGGTCTTCGCTTGACCACGCTCACCTAAAAAGATCACATCATGTCCGGCCAAGATTGCATTCTCGAGCTGCGGCATGACGGTGTCTTCATAACCGAGGACTCCTTCAAATAATGGCTGCTTCGCCATAATGCGCGCGACTGCGTTGCGCCGCATTTCTTCTTTGACGGGACGTGATACCCATCCAGATGCTTTGAGTTCACGAATAGTGGCCGCTGAGGGTGCCGGAGAAGAAGACATATCTTGAGAGTAATCCGCCATTGATGAAACGCAGTGGTCGAGCCTGTTCTCTACTACCGTCTGTGGTGTGACAACATCTACCGAACATGAGAACGAGAAGTGGACTTCTCTCGATCTCTCTGGCCAGTGGCGGGTCACCAAAGCCACTGATGACGCCCTTCGCACCAGCGTTGGACTTGATACCGATGATGAAGAGTGGCCCACGATTCGGGTGCCGAGCCATTGGCAGTCACATCCCCTTTTCGCCACCGAAAATGGACCCCTTTTGTACCGTAAAGATTTTGAACTTGACGTACCGAACGAAGGCGAGCGTCGCTTCATCGTTGTTGACGGACTCTTTTATCAAGGTGATGTGTGGCTCGATGGTGCCTACCTAGGCGATCCTGAGGGTTACTTCATTCCTCATGCCTACGACATCACCGCCCTAGCTTCACTTGACACCGACCATGTCTTGGCTATTGGCGCCACATGTAGCCCGCAGCGGGACAAAAAAGCCAAACGCAATATCACCGGAGTCTTTCAACATTGGGATTGCATCGACCCCGATTTCAATCCTGGTGGCATTTGGCGTGGAGTGCGCATTGAGCGCTCGGGTCCGGTACGCATTGATGCCTTACGAGTTTTGTGTCGTGACGCTAACGAAGCGCGAGCGAACGTTCGTCTGAGCGCACGGCTTGATAGCAACAATGAACTCGCGGTTCGCATTGTTACTTACGTCAATGATCAAGTCGTTGAAGAAATTGAGAAGTCACTGGCGAGTGGTATGAATACTCTCGACTGGGATATTGACATTGATGAACCCAAGTTGTGGTGGCCATGGTCGATGGGTGAGCAAAATCTCACTGACATTCGGGTTGAAGTCATACACGACAAAACACTTAGCCACTCAGCCACTCGCCGAACTGGTCTACGCGAGGTTGCTGTTCAAGATTGGGTGTACTCAATCAACGGTGAGCGAATCTTTTTGAAGGGTGCCAACATGGCACC
>CALPPJ020000023.1 GCA_943325425.2 Bifidobacterium breve
GGCCAATTCCCGTCGTGAAACTGACTCATCTAGTTCAATCAGTTGTTCAAGAACCTTGCCGCGAACTCCGCCTACGAAATCTAGAAGTGGGTGCTCAAGGTTCATAGATCTGAACGATAGCACTATGATCTAAAAACAGATCATAGTTACCAAGATTATTTGCCCTAGCCTGAACACATGTCTGATGAGCAAGTCTTTGACGAGGTTGATGCCGGTGACACGATCTGGCGTTTTGAGCGCTCATTCATGACTTCAAGCTGGACCTGCATTTGGGGTCGCGGTTGCCTGGGCATCGGCAACACTCGCGATTCGGTGACGGGTCACGGCTGCTGCTCATTAGGAGCCGAACTAGACGGTGTCGACGAAGCAATGAACCTCGCCGCTATGGCCGCGACGTTGACACCTGAAATTTTCCAGTTTCACGCTGAAGCTCAAACAGGTGGAATCTTCCGCGATGAACAAAACAATGCAACGAGAGTTGTTGATGGCGCGTGCATTTTTCACAATCGCAACGGATTCTCAGGTGGCGCAGGTTGTGCGTTACATATCGGTGCTCTCGCCTATGACGAGTCGCCCATTGACTGGAAACCATCAGTGTGTTGGCAACTCCCAATCAAAGTTGATTGGGTGATGCGCGTCGATGATGTTGAGATCGCCACCGTTCGGGGTTGGAAGAAATCAGATTGGGGCGACCACAACGAGAAAATGGCCTGGGTATGCACCGAAGAACCTGAGGCATACGTGGGTGAACAACCAGTCATTGAAAGTTTGGCTGAGGAACTGACCGCGATTGTTGGCGAAGAGGTTTTTGTGCAACTTCGTCAACGCATCACCGATATTTCCTAGAGAACGCCATCCCACAACGCGATTTCATCTGCACACAAATTGTGACCAAGCGTTGACGTTGTATTGAACTGCATCATTGGTCGATTGTCCGTGTTGTGCCGCGGCCATTCTGGAATTCCGGCATGTTGCGGATGACCGGTCTTCACAAATGCCACCCAAGCTTGATGCATGGCATCAGCGACATCTTGCGGTGCGTTGTCACCACTCAAATACGCCGCTGCAGGATCACGAAGATTATTGAACACAAACACCAACTCAAGCGCATGACAAGCGCCCAGCGCTCCGCCATAAACCGGTGTCGCCCAATCAAAACGATATGTCCAAACATCTGGTGAATGCTTCAGTTGCGCATCGGCTAGTCGACGACACGGCACAATGAACATGCGATCAGTCTCAACAGCTGCGGATATTTGGAGAGGCAGTGCACCTGGCCGATTGGCACGGTACTTAGCTAATGCTGCAAGACCTTTTTCGGCAGATCCAAATGTTGCGGTCACCATTGCTTCAAGCATCTCTTCACTAAACATGGGTGACATCGCAATCATAAAGACCAATGACTCTTGCATTGTGGTGCCAGTGAGAACCTTGATGCCCGCTGCCGATCCTGCCTCAATCAACTCAATCGGTCGTTTTGGCAAAATCGCCGTGTCATACGTCGGTTGAAACGGCATGGTTGACGCGGCGGCCTCACCCAAAATAGATGAGTCACCTTCGAACGCCTGAGCCATTACTTCTAGTTGCACTTCAAACAACCGCTCATCAGAAACCGCGTCTAGTGCTGCACTGTCTCCTGGCTTCACTTCTAGACGACGGAGGACTTCGCCGGCAATTACTGATGCAGTCTTGGCGCTGATGCCATTATGTCCGGCGCCACTTTGTGGAATCGCTTGTGTGAACAATCCCTTGGCGAGAGACGTTGACATCAACGACGACACACTCATACCACCAGCAGATTCACCAGCAATCGTGACGCGTGATGGGTCACCGCCGAATGCTGCGATGTTTTGTTGCACCCACTTCAGGGCCGCGATCTGATCAAGGAGTCCGGCATTGCCCGATTCTGCGAATTCTGGAAAGTGATCAGCAAGGTGCAAGAAACCTTGTGCACCCAAGCGATAGTTGATCGTCACACACACAACTCCATTGCGAGCAAACGACGCACCGTCGTACACCGCCTCGACACCACTACCGCCGTAGAACGCACCGCCGTGAATCCACACGTACACCGGCAATGAGCCAGTCACATCCGGGCTCCAAACATTGAGGTTCAAACAATCTGCACCTGCTTCTGGCAATGGAGTTCCAAATGGTGGAGGAAGCGGTGCTTGTCGCGAAATCAAACCAATCGTGGTGGCATCACGAACACCCGACCAAGATTCACGGGGCTGTGGCGCACGAAATCGATTCGGCCCATCGATAGGGGCCGCGTACGGAACACCCTTAAATATGTGAAGCCCGTTTTCAACTGAACCCCGCAACTGCCCCTGCGCAACCTGAACAACTGTTTCCATAAGTAGACCCCCATCTAAAATTATGTCGAGGCCAACTTACGTCAGAATCACTTCGTTGTCAGTAGGGGAAACTCTATTGGCGTGACGCGAGGGCCTCAGCTGGCGTCCAGCACGAGTGAGTGCCTGACGAAATGCGCTCTGGTAATCGCACTCGAGCAATCGGACCATCCGTGAGACGAGTCGCATCAAAGATGAGGCACTCACTGCAATCGCGATTCATGTCGGTTGTGAATGTCAACAAGTAACCGTCGTCCTCTGCAATAGCTCCAGTACGAGGCGCAAACGGAGTTTCGCTGGCAAATACTCCTTCACCAAAGAAGTAACGCTCTTCGGTTCCGGTTAAAACATCTTGTTTCACGAGTCCATCAAACAAAAACCATCCCGGCTTGCCAGTCATGTTGTAGGTGTAGCGATAGTTCTTGCCAGCAATCTGCGGGTTAATCATTCCAAATTCCATGACTCGATCTGACAGCGATTCTTCTTTGGTCTCGCCGGTCACCAAGTTGAAGCGCCAACGGTGAGGACGCGTTTGTAAACGATCAAGATCAACTGAGCGATAGAGCGACAGTGGTTTAGGAGTACCTTCACGCTTGGCGGGCATCGGGTCATGTTGGAAGAATCCATCCAAGATCAGCCAATCGCCTTCTTCATAAGCATTGATCCAGTGCAACACATATGTGGGATCAGCTTCAAACCACTTAATGTCTTCGGTGTTGCCCCGACGTGGCACAACAGCAAAGCGAGTTGGGATGTCGCGGTAAAAACGCGGCACGTGCGCACCAAGTTCAATCATGGCCGGATCCCAAAACAACGGAAGGTCATTCAAGATTGCATAGTTCTCGCTAAATGCCATGTCGTGTGGCAAACGTGGACCGGGTAACGGAACATCAATCGCGTGAACTAATTTCCCTTGCGCATCCACAACGCCGTAATGCATAAATGGTTCAGATGTGCTGTAACCAAAAATGAGCAACTCCCCAGTGGCTTCATCAAGTTTGGTGTGCGCCGATACTCCGGTGGGACTCGGAAATTGATTAACCCAATCGGCCTTACCCATGTCGGCAAGTGTCATCGGGTCCATTTGATAGACATCACCACATTGCCAAAAGCTCGTTAGCGCTATTCCGTTATGAACAATGACATCGGTGCTCGAACTATCTTTCATTCGACCACGGGCGCCCCAACCATCTTCACGCTTTGAGTTCTGTGCGAGATCATAGAAGCCGGTCCAAAGAGGCTCTCCGGCTTCCTGCTCCATTTGCATGCCATCGGTACGAACGAAACGATTGCGATAACTGGCTTTGCCGTTCGCGAATGAAATCTGATGCAACATCCCGTCGCCATCAAATGGGTGATACATACCAATTGACGGATGAATGGGGTTTTCGGTATTGCGCAAATAGATACCGTTGAGGTCAGTCGGAATTTCGCCCTCAACCACAAGATCATCGGCATCCCACTCACGGTGATTCGGTCGCCATGCTCCGGTGCGATACGGATGATCATCATCAACGGGCAAAGTTGAATGAATGGTGTTGACTATTGCTGATGACATTGTGATCCCCCGCGTTGAACTTTTGTCAGACCGCTACAACAAAACTGACGGTTGTTGTTGTAGATCCACCAATATTGAGTGTTGCAAATGTCTGTGCACCATCGACTTGATTATCTCCGGCGCGTCCTGTCACTTGTCGTGAAGCATCAAGAACCATTCGCACTCCAGTTGCTCCAACTGGATGTCCACCACCAATGAGACCACCAGAAGGATTCATTGGGATACTGCCATTACGTTCAAGTTGACCCTCTTCAATGGCCTTCCAACTTTCGCCTGGTGCAGTAATACCGAAGTGATCAATCGCCATGTATTCAGACGGAGTAAAGCAATCATGTGTTTCAATGCCATCAATTGCCGAAACATCGGCGACACCTGCACGAGAAAACGCATCAGTGATTGCTCGGCGCACATGGGGCATCACATATTCGTCATGAGCCGATCGCTGAAGTTTCTCGGATAACAGAAGTCCAACGGTTCGGTGTCCCCAACCGACAATGCGCGGGACTGCTTCAATAGTGAGTCCTCGACGCGACGCCCATTCTTCAGCTTTGGCACGACTAGCCAGCACCAATCCAACTCCGCCGTCGGTTAATTGACTGCAATCAGATCGACGAATGCGGCCGACAACAGTCGGATTTGCAACATCATCATTGGCGAACGATTCGGGAGTATGCGACCATGCACGAGTCTGAGCATTCGGGTTAGTTTTCGCGTTTCGAAAATTCAATTCGGCGATGGCCGAAAGATGTTGACTATCAATCCCGTAGCGAGCGTCGTATTCATCGGCCAACAAACTAAACATGTGTGGCCACATATGAACGACCCCTTGGCCCTCGTGACCAATCCATGCCGCAGCACCCAAATTGATTGCCGCTTGATCGCCTGGAACATTGCGTTCTTGTTCAACCCCAACGACCAACGCACATTCGTAACGACCAGCTTCGATATCGGCCATCGCCGCCAAAATGGCGATTCCGCCCGACGCGCAAGCAGCTTCGTGGCGTGATGACGGAATCCCCCACAGTTTGGGTTCAACAGTCGCGGGCATTCCACCCAGTTGCCCCTGACCATTGAATAACTGACCAAAGGCGTTCGCCACGTGAATTGTCTCGATATCGGTTGGTTCAATCTGCGATTCAACCCAAGTTTGAGTGAGTACTTCCGAGACGATGTCGCTGACCTCAAGACCTTGCTTGACATAGTTCCGGGCGAAGTCGGTTTGATAGCCGCCCAAAATATAGATATCGCTCGCCATGATCTTCACGGTAGCGCACGACTTCGTTGCCCACCACGGGCAATTGAGCCTGAAACAAGTGGTGGGCGAGGGGGGACTTGAACCCCCACGATCTTACGATCACTAGCACCTGAAGCTAGCGCGTCTGCCATTTCGCCACTCGCCCGAGTAACACCTTGTAGGGTACCGACGCTCTCGCCATCCCCCCAACCCCCCGATACCCTGAGGCAATCAACAAGGCGCTTCTCTGTAGGAGAATTTGTGGGTCTGCAATCTTTTGAGGATGGTTTAGGGCGTATGGTCGAGGGTGTGTTCAGCCGTGCATTTAAAAGCAATGTTCGACCGATCGAGATCGGCCGACGACTCATCAAAGAAATTGACAGCAACCGAACCGTCGACATGAAGGGTCGCCGCGTCGTGCCCAATCAGTTCGTGGTCCGACTTGCCGCCGACGATCAGGCCGCTTTGGCCGATATTGAGTCGGCTCTCATCACCGAACTTGCTGAAGCCGTCAAGGAATATTGCGCCGACGAGAATTACCACCTTCGTGGTCCGGTTGTGGTCACGATCGAGATTGACCAGTCGGTTAATACAGGCCGAATCGAAGTTGATTCGTCAGTACGTAAAGTTGGTGCAAGCGAAATTGTGGCCAAAGTAACTTTGCCCGACGATCGCAAAATCACACTTGGTAAAGACACGCTGATCATTGGCCGTCTTGCCGAATGCGATATTGCTTTTGATGACTCCAACGTGAGTCGTCGTCACGCTGAAATCAAAGCTGTTGCCGGTGGCTTTGCCGTTAACGATTTGGGTTCCACTAATGGCACCAAGGTCAACGGCGTCACCATTACGTTCGAACGGGCCCTTCGCGACGGCGACATTATTTCGGTCGGAAGTCATTCCATTCGTTACGAGGCTAAGTAAACCGTAACGCGGTTATTTCACATGACTGATCAGCTGCTCGGAGTCCTCAAGATAGTTCTCCTGTTGGCGCTATATCTTTTCTTTGCCCGCGTCTTGTGGGCGGTTTGGAATGAAGTGCGTGTTCCTGCGGTGAATCGGTCGGCTCAGGGCACGGGTGCACCAAAAACTGTCACATCCGACTCCCCTGTCGGCGTAGTCAAGGTTTCACGCCCGTATCGTGTTGCCCGTATGAAAGTGATTACTCCGGCACCACTTCGAGGATTCACTTTTACGACCGATCAACCGTTCACCGTTGGTCGCGCCGCCGACAATGACATGTGTCTTGACGATGATGAGTTTGCGAGCAGTCACCATGCACGATTCTTCACTCGTGATGGCCGCACCTGTGTTGAAGATCTCACGTCAACTAACGGAACCTTCGTGAATAACAGCCGCATTGATCAAAGCGCTGACCTAAAAATCGGTGACCGAGTGCAAATCGGTTCGGTCATTGTTGAGGCCGTCAAATGATTCGTGCGACAAGTGGTGCCTCAACACATGTGGGACAAGTACGAGATGGCAACGAAGACAATTACGTGACTATTGAAGGTTTGTACTTTGTTGCCGACGGAATGGGCGGACATAGTGCCGGCGAGGTTGCCAGTGAAATCGCAGTGCGCATTCTTCAAGAGGTCTACACCGATCCCAAAGTTCGCGTTTCGTCACCTGGTCTATTGGCCGATGCAATCTCTACTGCTAATACCGCGATCTTCATGGAAGCGCTGCACGATTCTTCAAAGACCGGTATGGGAACCACACTCACTGGTCTCGCCGTCACTAATGCGCCCGATAATCAGATCGTTGTTGCCAACGTCGGCGATAGTCGTACCTACTTGTGGCGCCATGATGAACTTCGTCAAGTCACCAAAGACCACTCGCATGTTCAGACCCTCGTTGATCGTGGAGCGATTACCCGTGCCGAAGCTCGCGTGCACTTTCAACGCAACATTGTTTTGCGTGCCATGGGCATCGAATCGTGGGTTGATATTGATACCTTCCCCATGACAGTCGAAGACGGCGATCGTTTCATTATGTGTAGCGATGGCTTGGTTGATGAAGCCGACGATGATGAAATTGAAACAGAAATTCGTCTATCAGCCTCGGTCCAAGATCTGGCTGATCGATTAGTTGATCTCGCTAATCGCAATGGCGGTCGCGACAACATCACTGTTGTCGTCGTTGATTTTGCGGTGAGCGATGAAGAAGTCGCCGTTGCCAAATTTGAAGAACCAGTAGTCGTTCCTGAAACTGATTCACCCACAACAACCGAACCAATTACCGAAGAAATAGCGGTCATTACCGCAAACCCAGAACTCGGTGTTGTTTCACCCGAACCCTCACGTTGGTTCACTGTTGCGACATACGCGATGTGGTTGGCATCGGCAGCAATCACCGCAACGGTGATTATTTCGGCCATCACATCGAGCCAGTGACCAACACCTACAGCGATATCGCCGCCCGACGGCGTTCAACCGAATTTCGTCTTGTGCTCATGGCGGGAGTCATCACTGCCGGCGCGTACACCTTGGCCTCACTTGGTCAGAACTCAGTCATTCCCCCACGTATTTTGCCGTTCTTGGCAGCGTTGCTCTTGGTCTTGATGTCGGCTCACATTGGTGTGCGGTGGTTGGCGCAAGGTGCTGATTCAACTTTGCTTCCCGTAGCAACACTTTTAAATGGCATCGGCTATGTGATGATCGCGCGTCTGTCAGAGCGTCTCGCCGGTTTACAGACAACCTGGACTTTCGTTGGTGTTGCCGCATTTATTGGAGTTCTCTTTGTCATCCAACGAGTGAACGATTTAGCGCGCTACAAGTGGACCTTCTTCTTTTTCGGCGCTGGACTATTACTTCTACCCATGGTTCCTGGGCTTGGCTTTTCTTCAGGTGGCGCGCGAATTTGGGTGAGCATTGGGCCTATCAACTTTCAGCCCGGCGAGTTTGCAAAGGTCGCATTGGCTCTGTTCTTTGCTGGATACCTTGCCGAAAATCGCGAACTCATTGCTGCTGGCACCTGGAAGGTTGGTCGCTTCTATTTGCCCGAACCCCGACATCTATTGCCGCTTCTTGCCGCCTGGGGATTTTCAGTAGTGGTCATGGTCGGGCAAAAAGATTTGGGTTCGAGTCTGTTGTTCTTCACATTGTTCATCGTGATGGTGTGGGTCGCAACAGAGAAGACCAGTTTCTTAGTGATTGGGTTAGGGCTCTTTGCGACAGGAGCAACGGCGGCATATTTCATGTTTGATCATGTGCAAACACGAGTTGCCATTTGGCTCGACCCATGGAGTCGCTATCAAGGTAAGGGTTATCAAATAGCGCAAGCGATGTACGCTCTCGGAAGTGGCGGAGTCGGCGGAACCGGATTAGGTCTTGGTGACCCGACACGAATTCCCGAGGCCAAGAACGACTTCATCTTTGCGGCCATCGGTGAAGAACTTGGTCTCTTCGGTTCTACCGCAATTCTGATCGCGTTTCTTCTGATGATTGGCGCCGGCCTTCGAACTGCAATGCGCACCACTCGCCCATTTGAAAAACTCTTAGCGGTCGGCCTCACCACCATTCTTGGCATGCAAGCATTCATCATTATTGGTGGAGTCATTCGTGTCGTTCCCCTCACCGGAATCACGCTTCCTTTTGTGAGTTATGGCGGATCAAGTTTGGTTGCTAACTATGTCTTGTTGGCGTTGCTCATTCGCGTGAGTGATAGTTCGGCTCGGCGACTCGGAGAAATTGCGGACTCAGCAACATTCGGCGAACGTTTTGCTACACGACTTGCTCAACGGCGCGTCAAAAAACATCCCGAAGAACTTGAGGCGATGTCATGAATCAACGCATACGTCGCTTTGCGGTCCTGCTGATAGTTCTGTATGTCATTTTGTTTGTACAGCTGAATTTCATTCAGGTCGGTAAGAAATCAACTCTTGATGCCGACTCCCGCAACACTCGGCAAACCGTTCGCGACTACAACGACCCACGCGGCGACATCACAACAAGTGACGGCGTCGTCATTGCAACATCGGTTCGCAACGAGGCGGGCAGTGAATTTGATTGGCAACGCACATATCCAGAAGGTGATTTGTATTCGGCGATCACTGGCTATTTCACGTTTGGGTATGGAGCAACGCAAATTGAGAAGGTTCAAAACGATGTTCTGGCTGGTCGCACGATTGAACAACAGATCAAGGGTTTTGGTTCACTGTTTAGTGGTCAAGACACCACCGGAACAGTTAAAACAACGATCGATGCCGACATTCAGCAGGCCGCCAAAGCCGCGTTGGGAAATCGCGAAGGAAGTGTTGTCGTTATTGAACCCTCGACTGGCGCCGTGAAAGCAATGTGGAGTTGGCCTTCATATGACACCAACTTGGTCGCAGTTCAAGACAATGAACTCGCTGGTGATGTTTTGAATTATCTCGGTGAGATTCCTGGCAAACCGTTGTTGGCTAACGCATATCAAGAGCGCTACATGCCTGGTTCTACTTTTAAAGTCATTACAACTGCTGCCGCTCTTGACGATGGACTCATCGCCAAAGAATCAACATGGACTGACGAAAACGAATTTCTTCCGCCGCAAACAACTGACCCAATTCAGAACTATGGATACAAAATCTGTGGAGGCGATCTTCCGGAAGTTTTCCGGCGCTCGTGCAACACACCTTTCGCACGCACAGCAATTGAGTTGGGTCCAGAGAAAATGGTTGCCGCGGCCGATCGCTTCGGTGTCGGCCAAGCGATCCCCTTTGATCTACCGCGCCCGGCAAGTAGTCAGTTCGGCGACGTTGACTACTTCAAACAAAACTTGCCTCTCCTTGGAATCGGGGGATTCGGTCAAGGCAATACTCAAATGGTTCCATTACATATGGCCATGGTTGCGGCATCGATTGCTCACGGTGGCGTGATGATGAAACCCTTTGTTATCGGAGCTACCTACGACCATGCAGGTGGTGTACTTCAACGAACCGCTCCGACGGTTTGGAAAACCCCGATGACCCCATCAACTGCGAGTTTGCTGACTGAGTTGATGGTCGGCGTTGTCAACGAGGGAACCGCCAAATGTTGTATGAGTTTGGCCAATGGAGTTCAGGCCGCGGCAAAGACGGGAACAGCTCAACTGAACGCCGCTGGCGAACCAGAACGCTCTCACGCTTGGATCATTGCTTTCGCTCCGGCTGAAGCACCCAAATATGCCATCGTCGTGATGCTCAAAGGGACGACTGCCGAAATCAGTGAAGGGACAGGTGGCACTTTGGCTGGGCCAGTTGCCAAAAAGGTCCTCGATGTTGCACTAGCTCAATAGCCCGTTTGACGAAATAGCACCCTTCCATGGGTAGAGGCGACAGTCTCAAGGTCACCAACCTCGGTAGCCTGACATGAGTTATGTCGGACAACAACGCAGTGATATTGAACGATCGTTACGAAATGCAACAGCGCATCGGTCGCGGTGGCATGGCCGACGTGTATTTGGCTCGCGACATCTTGCTTGATCGCCTAGTAGCCATCAAAGTTCTCTTCCCCGAATACGCCACCGATCCTGCTTTCGTCGAACGCTTCCGTCGCGAAGCCCAGTCAGCAGCCAATCTCAATCACCCCAACATCGTGAGCGTGTACGACTGGGGTCGTAGCAACAACACTTACTTCATGGCTATGGAATATGTGCCAGGTCGTACGTTGGCCGAAGCTCTTCACGATGTTGGTCAGATCACAGCGATGAAAGCTGCCGAAGTTGGCATTGAAGTTGCCGCAGCTCTGTCATTTGCTCATCGCGGCAATGTTGTTCACCGCGACATTAAGCC
>CALPPJ020000024.1 GCA_943325425.2 Bifidobacterium breve
AAAACCAATGACTTGAGCGACCACTTCGGTCACTTCCCCATCTGAATTGATGAGCTCACACAACAGGCGGTATCGCTGCGGCATCTCGGCCGACCAAGGTTGCACGCGCGGCACTTCGAATGAAGTTTTTGCGGTGTGCCCCGAAAAGCCATACGGCTGAAGGTGACGATGTGGAACTTTTGACGAATGAATTTTTCCCAGACGTTTGCCTTCAAGGGTTTCAACCCATGAACGGATTGACCAACCCGAGCCAAGTGGACTCTGCGAGTTGTTGTCGGTCACGCCGATAAAGGCCGAGACATTCATCGTTGCCAAACATTGATCGGAATCCCAATCGGCTAGAGCATGCAATTGGGCAATGTGTACTACTGCTCGTGACTCTAGAAAGATCTCACGGTGTAGACCAGCCATCCACCATTGGTCTTGATCTTCGACGTACGACTGGGCGCTGTAGCGCGGCACAAAGATTGCGAGAGTATTCCTGCCTGCTTGCAAATACTCGGTGATGTCGTACTCGCTTGGTAAACGACTATCGGTGCCGTAACCGACGAATGTTCCATTGACAAATACTGCGTGAACACTTTCGGCGGCACCTACATGAATGATCGTGCGGCGTGGCTTCCAGTTTTTCGGAACCGTAAATGAGCGGCGGTACACACCCGTTGTGTTTTCGGAAGGAGTCTCAGGGGGGCGCAATGGCCACGGCATTTGCACATTGGTGTAATGCGGAAGATCCCCGGTTTTCTGAACCGTCCAGTTGCCTGGAACGGCAACCGTCAACCAACCCGCAGTTGATGACAAATCTTTCTTGACGGCGGTATTTGGAACTGCATCTGGCGACGACCACAGTTTGAGTTGCCAATTGCCATTCAGACCTTGCCACCACGGCGATGCTTCTCGACCTATCCGCGCCTCATCAGCATCTGAGCACGCGGTCATCACCTGACGCATCGGCAATCGGCCGATTGCCACCTGAGTTGGGTCGAGCCATGGACGAAATTCGCTGAAAGCTGAAATCACTCTCTTAGCGTGTCACGCCGCAGGTGGCGTGGAGTGCACCCAGATCTTCATTCCCATTGGGGCCAGGTCGGCCGACCAAATGAAGTCCATCGCCGGCGTTGACATGCGAACACAGCCGTGTGAGGCCGGATAATTGGGGATCTTGTAGGCACCGTGGAGCCCGATGCCCTTGTTGAAGTACTTCGGACGATAAATATCGCCGAGATCGCCTTCACGCCAGCCGTCTTCAACCTGCCGGTCAATCACAAAAATGCCATCAGGGGTAATGGCATCGCCGTGAACCCACTTGCCCCATTCATTCTTGTCGCGCTCTTTGAAAGGAATCCCCGACCCGGTTGAAACGTTGATTGTCCAGACCGTATTGGCTTCCTGAATAATGAAAAGCAATTGGCGATCTTTATCAACTTCGATCAAAGTGCCTTGATTAGTTGTTCCATGAGCCCGAGTTGTTGCACCGCTTAATGCTGCAGCGGTTGCCTCATCCACTTCAGAGGTCGGGTTGAGACCGGAGTATTTCTGAAAGGCCATCACCGCTTGAGAGGTCGTGACACCATAATCACCGTTCGTTGATTGCAACCAGAATCCGAGATCAAGCAATCGTTGTTGCACTCGAGAAGTTTCAGGGCCATCAGTATCGCCAACAGCCACGAGGGGGACGTCCATGGGTGCGACTGCGATAACAACTGGTTGTAACGGGGGCAAAGTTGTTACGGGAGCAAGAGTTGTCTTTGCTGGCAAAGTTGTTGAGACCGGAGTTGTCGGCGGAGCTAATTCAATGAGCGCTGGCGATTGCGCTGCTGCCTCTGCGCTTGATGAAACGACACCTGAACAACTCGAAAAGGTCAATGAAATCAAGCCAATTGACACAACCACGAGCGCACTCATTGTTTGCGTGTGGTTGAAACTCCTATTCACAATAAGTGTGACGGTAGTTTCTATTTTTCACCAAGTGGTGGATAGTCCCTGCATACGGTACATAAATCAGTTGTATTGCTCGGGCAGTTCAAACCAAATTGTGAGTCCGTATTTGATGCCACCGGTTAGCGGCAGAGTCTGATGAGGGTGCGTCACCAACGATGGCCATGCCAACAAAGATCCAACTGGGACGTTGCCATTGGTGAATGACTGTTGCGGAAATTCAAGTTCGGCACCTTGATACGAGTCATTGAGTTTGACCGAGGCCGACACCTGCGCGACATCGTGATGAATACGCAAATCGGTTTGACCGTCGAGGCTGTACTTGATGATGAAGGCGTCGCGCAGTCCGCAGTAGTCAATGAGCGGCCACTTCTGTTGCAACTGAGGCCAGATGCGCTCACCTAAATCGATCATGAGGTTTTCGTAGAGCCGCGGACTAATGACGGCAAGGCTGATTTCGTGCCCTGGAACCGGATCATCGGGGTTCGGTTCAAAGCCGCCTACCGCTTCAGCGGCATTAATCACGGCCTGACACATCTCGGGAGTCCAAAACGGCATCATCAGTAGGTTCTCGCCGACTTCAACCATGTCGCCATCATCATTTTGCGCTTCTTGATAACCCAAGACTCGTTCAAGATCAGTTGTCATGGTGAACAGTCTGCCAGTCGGCCGGGATCGTCCACGGGGACCTTGGTAATCGCTCGAGACTGAAATCGGTGCGGAGATCATTCACGCTTTGTGGTCGCTCAATCTGACTTCCGATACTTCGAGCAAGTTCGCCCAGAACTTCCTGGCTACCAATTCCACGTTGACCTAATTCTTCAAGAGTGACCGCCCCATGTCGTTTGGCCAACCTCTCTCGGTCTTGACCTACGACAAGAGGCACATGAACATATTGCGGAGTCGGGTAACCCAACAGTTTCTGTAGATGAATGTGGCGACCAGTGCCTAGCAATAAGTCATCGCCACGAACTATTTGAGTGACACCTTGTTCGGCGTCATCTACCACCACTGCCAGGTTGTACGCCGGCACACCGTCATTGCGCAGTAGCACCATGTCATCGATCACGGTTATGGTCGGTCCAGCAACTAGGTCATCCACGACGTACGTCTCGTTATTCGTTCGGAGGCGCCACGCCGGTGGACGACCACTTTGTTCACGCTCTGAGCGATCGCGAGCCGACAGGTTGCGGCAGGTGCCCGCATATGCCCCTTCGATAGTTGGTCCATGCGGCGCCTGAATTGACTCAAGAATTTCACGACGGGTGCAATAACACGGATACATCAGATCTTGTTGCCGTAAACCTTCAACGATCTCACGATAGAGATCAAAGCGCTCACTCTGTCGAATGACGTTTGATCCAAACGTCATTCCGAGTTGTGCAAGGTCGTTGATCTGTCGTGCTTCATGTTCGGACTTACTATTCGCGCGATCAAGGTCTTCAAATCGAAGAAGCAGTTCACCATCGCGCTGGTGCGCACACAGCCACGCAATCACGGCGGTACGTAAGTTGCCAATATGTAGCGGCCCGGTTGGAGAAGGCGCAAAACGACCAATCACCTTTGCATTCTCGCCGAATTGTGCTGCCGAATACACCATTAGCGAATTTGGCTCAGTTCTACGCTCGATCTCGTAGCTCTATTGCCTAGTCTTTTGTTGTGGAGTCCCGTCTGTCAAAATTTCTTCGGCCAGGCTTTACCGTCTCCATGCTTTTCGTTGTTGCCTCGTGTGGGTCGTCACCATCAGATGTGGTGGCGATTGAGGTTGACAATTCAATATCGGTTGAAACTACTGCTGACAGTTCGACGACCATGCCAGTTGATTCGACGATCGCAATCACAACGACCCAAGTTGTCGTTACATCAATACCCTCTACGCCAGCACCTGTCACTTCGGCACCAGTTAGCCCGACTGCACCGCCAACGACGCCAGCACCAACTACGCCGGCGCCAATCACTCAACCACCCACAACTCAACCCCAAGCGACGCAGCCACCTGCACCGTCAGACCCAGTTGGTTTACGGATTGAACCCGAATTCGTCGGTGGTTACGACCGAGATTTATTCGCCGACTGGTACGACGCCGATCGCAATGGGTGCAATACCCGCAAGGAAGTTTTGATTGCCGAATCACTAGACCCAGTCCAGATCGGCGCGCGGTGTGCGATCACTGGCGGACGTTGGTTCTCTATTTACGACAATGTCGAGACGACTGATTCATCGTCGTTTGACATTGACCACATGGTGCCCCTCAGCGAAGCGTGGGACTCTGGTGCATGGAATTGGAATGCCGATCAGCGCAAGCATTTCGCTAATGATCTTGATCAACCGTTCTTTTTAATCGCAGTAACGGCTTCGAGTAATCGTTCAAAGAGCGATCGCGATCCAGCTGAATGGATGCCGCCGAATTCTGGATATCACTGTGAATATGTGCGTATCTGGATTGAGATCAAGCGGGCTTGGGACTTATCGGTTGATCAAGCCGAGCATGATTACCTAGCGCAGAAATTAGCGAGTTGCTGAAGAATTAAGCAATCGCCTGCAAAATGAAATTGGCGAGCTCTTCGCCGCAGTCTTCTTGTAAGAAGTGTCCTCCGCCAACGATGGTCGTGTGCATTGAGGTCTCAGCACCTGGTACAGCTTTTCTAAAAGCCCACTCACCATTTTTTGACACTGGATCGCTGTCACTGAATGCACAAATGAACGGCTTAGTCCATGCCTTCAATACTTCCCATGCCTTGATGTTGGCTGTTGATGACGGATCATCAAGCGAAGCCGGAACCAGTGTTGGGAAAATGCGTGCGGCTGACTTGTATGACTCGTCAGGGTATGGAGCGTCATAGGCGGCCATTACTTCAGGCGCGAGCGGCTTCTTCGCGCATCCACCTTGAATGATTTGCGCTGTAGGAAATGTCGGCGTTTCTTGACTGAATTTGCGCCATGCCAAGAAAGCTTCATTCGGTGCAGGATCACCGGTGGGTAGTCCACCGTTGGCCAACACGATGCGCGCGAAACGGTCGGGGAAAGCAGTTGCCAAACGTAAGCCGATCAAACTGCCCCAGTCTTGACACACCAACGTGAGGTTTTTGAGATCATTCGCAACGAGCCATTGACTCATCCAATCAACGTGACGTTCATAGGTGAAATCAGATGTGAGGGTTGGCTTATCGCTACGACCAAAACCGACAAGGTCGGGAGCAATCACTCGATGTCCCGCGCCAGTCAAGACTCGAGCGACCTTGCGATACAAGAAACTCCACGAGGGTTCGCCGTGTACGCACAAGAAAGTTTCGGTGGCGTCTTTGGGTCCGATGTCAACATGAGCAACGCGAATCACGGTGCCGTCATCGGCTGTGATGTTGGTGTAGGTGGGCTCAAAAGACCAATCGGGAACATTGGCGAAGGCAGAATCGGGAGTACGAAGAAGTTCCATAAAGTGACACTATATATGACACTACTTACCCTGGGCGATCTGGTCGGAAATAACTGAGGTTTTCTACTACTTCGCCAGACCAGATCGGTCTTTCACCAGGCGATTTAGGGGATGTCGTAGGTACTCGATAGCCGGGCGGGGCCACCACCACGCACCAGCAGACGTCCATCTTGGACTAATTGCGTGAGATGCGACAACACACTGCGAGCCGCCGGAATGTAGAGCTCGGGTGCCACCGCCGCGTACATTTGACGCACCATCGGAGCAACAGTGTTGACGCCCGCAGCGATTGACGCAATCACTTGAGCCTCACGGCTTAATCGATGTTCATAATACGCGTTAAGAAATGGTTGCGGATCGGTGACTGGCGAACCATGAGTTGGCCACAAAATTTTGTCGTCACGCTCTTGCAACTTTTTCACTGATGACAAATAGTCGCGCATATCTCCATCTGGAGGTGACACCACTGTGGTACTCCAACCCATGATGTGATCGCCCGTGAACAAAGCCTTCTCTTCGACAAGCGCAACACACATGTGATTCGACGTATGCCCCGGTGTGTGTACTGCGATCAAAGTCCATCCCTCACCGTGCGCAGCAACCTCACCATCACCGACGCGTACATCGGGTTCAAATTCAAGGTCGACTGATTCGCGCATTTCCATGTCATCGGGATCAAGTCCGGCCGCACGAGCTACCTCGCGTTCTTTTTCTTTTTCCTCTTCAGTCTTTGGTGGCGGAGCCAACGACTCCATCACTTTGATGTCATCCTCATTATCAAGAAGCCCGACATCACCGTGCGGCTTCCATGCAACAGTCGGTGCACCAGTTTCTTCACGCAACCATGCGGCTAAACCAACGTGGTCGCTATGACAGTGCGTAATCACAATGGCTCGAACTTTTTGGCCCTCGATGGCGCGCAACAAAGCGGCTTTGTGTTCCGGTAAGTCTGGGCCGGGATCAATGACTGCAACTTCAGATTCATTACCGACGATGTACGTACCGGTACCAGTGAACGTGAACTTTGATGGATTACGCGCGATCACTCGTCGTACGAGTGGACTCACAACTTCAGCCTCGGCATAACGCAGAGGATCAATCATCCCCGTGAAAGGAATACCAGCCATATTGTCGCCCCCATTCGTCTTTAAATTGCGCCACCAATTTGCGCTAGTTCTCCGACAATACGCACTTCACCGACCCGATTGCCGTGTCCAAGGATCATTGAATCAAAGGCATCGGGTCGAACTTGCGAAATATCTACGCCTAGAGCCCGCAATGCGGCACGCATCAAAGGCGGGCGCGGTCGGTTAGCACCATCGGCGACTTTCAACGCCACGGCCCGTCCGTCCGGTAAAGCCGCGACAAAAACACCTTCGGCTCCGTCTTTAGCCATCAACCCAGGAATCCCTTTCATCAACAAACTGACGTCGCGATCGGGACCACCAACCATGTCAGGAAACGTGGACATGGCGCGATGAATACGCAAGCCCGCTTCGCCAGCCTCACCGATTGCCATATTGCGAAACGAACGAGCTAATCCGATGAGCGACACCACATGGGCTGGTGCTCCGCAGCCGTCAATGCCGATACCTAAAACTGGATCTTGCGCGAGAGCGGGAATGCCGTCGGTGATGGCTTGTTGCAATGGATGGTCCACATGTAAATACCCATCGGTTGACCAACCGGCCGCTATGCATGTTGCGAGCATTCCCGAGTGCTTACCTGAACAGTTTTGCAAAATTGATGAACGCTGCACTCCATTGCGCATCGCCTGTTCTGCTTCTTTTTCGTCAAGAGGTAAATCGGGGGTATTCGCTAACGCCTTTTCATCAAGCCCGACCGATTGCAAAATTCTCCGCGCACCATCAAGATGTATTGAACGTCCGTCGTGACTCGCGCACACCAACGCCAGCAATTCATCCGGAAGGTTAAGTCCGGCCTGCAACATTGCATGCGCCTGCAAGGGCTTCGTGCTTGATCGCGGAAAAATGCCGACATTCGCGTCGCCCATTGCAAATGCAACAGTGCCATCTTGATTCAATGCAACAACGGCAGCGTGATGCACCGATTCCAAAACATCATTTCGATAAGTGACTGCAAGCGGCACGTAGCAATCAATTGGGTCAATGGCCGATTTCATCGCTTTGTTCCACGTCGACGTAATCGATTACGCCTTATTGATGAAGTTTTTGGTTCTAACTTTTCAGCCACTTCAACTAAAGCATTGTCAATAAGTTCATGACGTTGACCAGACGCGCTGACTAAAGCTACCGCCATTGCAGCAACTGGCAATCCAAGTATCGCTCCGACTGGTCCAAGCAATGCACCACCAGCGATAGCGGCTCCGAACGAAATCGCCGGGTGTATTTCCATAGTGCGAGCAGTGATTCGTGGCGAAATAAAGAAGTTTTCAAGTTGTTGATACAAGATTATGACGATGACAACCGCAAGTGCTTTCCACGGCGAGTCAATAAAAGTAATCAGAATCGGCAATACTCCTGCGATATAGGTGCCCACCACCGGAATGAATTGAGAAATTAAGCCAACCCATAGTGCCAATGCGACCGGTGCAGCCGTACCAATTGATTGGAAAGCAATCCAGTGGACAAATGCCGAAGCCACCGCCAATAAGGCGCGGCTGTATATATAGCCACCCGTCTTTTCAATGGCTAGATCCCAAGTATCAAGAACTCTCTTTTGTCGATCTACATCTAAACGACTACATATTGAACGACGAAGTCGTGGACCGTCTGCGACAAGATAAAAAGTAAAAAGCATGATTGAAAATGCTTGCAGCAGAAGACCTAAGGCAGTGACTGAAAGTTGTAACGCTTCATCTTGCTGACCTTTAATGAACTCTTGCACTGGTCCATCCGGATCCTGGATGCTGTCATTCACTTTTTGTGGATTGATGTTGGTTGAAAAATTGTCATTGAGGAAATTCACAGTACGGCTGACATATCGCTCGGAGTTCTGTAAAAGATCTGCAACTTGCGTTCCGACCAAAGTTCCGATCGCCGCCACAAAAATAAGCACCCCAACCAGCAAGCCCAAGAGGATCACTATTGTCGCTTGCCCACGTCGCCAGCCTCTCTTCGCCAACTTCGTCGTTCCTGGCTCAATTGCAAGAGATAAAAAGAGCGACACCAAAAGCAAGATTAGAAACGAGAAGAGTCGGTCGTAGGCGTATCGAATCAAAATCGTGCCGAGAAACCCCAGCCAGAAGACAACGATCGCTTTCCAAACCCAGCGCGGCAACTTGCTGGAATTGGGATCAATCGGAGGCGTGATCGGCAATTCATCGGACATGTGACGAGCGTACTCAGCCTGTATAGGCATTGGGGCGCAAACCGTGCCACGATCTATCTATGCCCGAGATACTTGAACCCGTTCGACGTATCGTTGCCGACGCGGTCCGCTCACGTGTCGTTGGTCCAAACGCCGACAACCGAGCTCAAGAACTCTTTGAAGCACCCGGCGAACGCTGGTTTGCCGATGATCGTCCCATTCGCATCATTCATGCCGACTCGTGCATGTTCATCGGCGGTCTGCGCGCTCTCTTATTTCAGTCCCTCCATCCGTTGGCAATGGCTGGTGTGGCTTCACACAGTGATTACAAAGCCGATCCTTGGGGCCGCTTGCAACGCACCGCGGACTTCTTGGCTGCAACAACATTTGGACCGGCGACCGAATCACAACGGGCCGTCGACATGGTCAAGCGGGTGCACACCCGCGTCGTGGGCACCGCCGATGATGGACGTCCATACAGTGCGAATGATCCTCATTTGTTGAAGTGGGTACACATTGCTGAAATTGATTCGTTCCTCGCGGCTCATGCGAAGTTCGGCGAGGTTGAACTAACACCCGAACAACGCGACGGCTACGTATTCGACATGTCGCGTATTGCCTCAGCCCTCGGTGTCATTGATCCACCGACTTCTGTAGCCGAACTTGAAGAGCAGATCGCGGCGTATCGATCCGAACTGCGCACTTCTGCACCAGCCCGCGACGCCGCGCGTTATTTACTTCTCACTCCCCCACTTCCGGTTTACGCTCGACCTTTTTACGGTCTTCTTGGCGCTGCCGCCGTTTCACTCATGCCGTTGTGGACACGAGTTCCGTTGCGTCTTCCATGGTTACCTGTCAGCGAACGTGCAGTCGTGCGACCTGCTGCGCAAACTCTCACCAAAACTCTCCGTTGGGCTCTGCAGCCCGTTCCATTTACGACGCCTGAGCAATAAGCGCGTCATAGAGCGCTTGTTGATGCAGATCAGTTGTAGCTGTGTCTTCGGGATGCCATTGAACACCGATCAACCACTGCCCCGTCTCGCTGTGTTCAAGGCCTTCAACTAGGCCATCAGTTGATCGCGCTACCACTTTGAGGCCCTTGCCGATTTCATCAATTCCTTGATGATGAAATGATGCAACTCGCGCTTTGGTTGTTCCTAATGCTTTCGACAATTTGGTGCGTGGAGTTATCTCAACATCGTGCAATGCATACTCTTGGCCGGCTGGAAATTTCCCGGGCGCGTGTTCAACAGCCACTTTCAATTCACTCGTGTCAATATCGCCGATGTGTTGAATCAATGTTCCACCAAGCGCAACGTTGACAAGTTGAATTCCGCGACACACTGCCAACGTTGGCAGCCTTAACTCAATAGCCGCATGCACCAACGCAATTTCAAATTTGTCTTGTTCGTGATTCACGCCATAGACATGAGGTTGACGATGTTGTCCATAAAGATGCGGGTCAACATCGGCGCCGCCCATCAACACCAATGCTCCAAAGCCCGACAACAGTTCAACTGCTTGTTCATGGTTTATTTCGCGAGGCGTCAACGTGAGAGGTTCTCCTCCGGCCCGTAAAACGGCGTCTAGATAAACACGACCAGCAAATGAAATTTCACTGCGAGATACACGACCAGCTGCGGCAATACGACCAGCGACAGCAATTAGTGGACGACTCATACTTTCAGACTAACGAGATACCGCGCTCAGCGACTTACGAACCGCACTCGCAAGGTCACCTTTATTGCCAACTTTGATCGTTCCAAGTTGCAGCCATTGAGCCATTAAACACAACTCGTCCGCAAGGGCCTCCGCTACTTGTTTCTTGTTAGCGTGAGTTTCTGAAAAAATCCCTGGGACCAACAATGTGTTGTTGTGACGATCGGCTTTGAGATCTACGCGCGCCACCAGACGTTCGCCGAACAGGAACGGCAAAACGTAGTAGCCATATTTGCGTTTCGCAGCAGGTGTGTAGATCTCAATTCGGTAATGGAAATCAAACAGATTTTCGGCACGTGGCCGGTTCCATACCACCGGATCAAACATTGACAAAAGTGCTTGAGCATTCACTGATCGGGGCGAGCGCGCATCACGATGAATGAGCCACTTCTCTTTTGAGTTCTCGATTATGGCTGGTAACAACAAACCAGATTCAATGAGTTCATCAATGCGTGGTCGCGCTAATGCCGG
>CALPPJ020000025.1 GCA_943325425.2 Bifidobacterium breve
CGGCCCAAAAATCAACCACGACAGGCGTTGATGACGAGTTGATTGTTTCGTCGAATGTTCCAGAAGTAAGAGTGACAATTCCGTCAGCCATAGCGAATCCTTTGCGAGCGTATGTAACAAACGAATGTTACATCGTATGAGTCAGTGCTGGTGCTCTAACCAACGCTCGGTGTCGATTGCAGCCATACAACCCGAACCAGCGGCGGTAATTGCTTGGCGGTACACATGATCTTTCACGTCACCACAAGCGAAGACACCCTCAATGTTGGTGTACGTACTGTCGGGACGAGTGATCAAGTAACCACTGTCTTCCATGTCGATAACACCCTTGAATACATCAGTGTTAGGACGGTGACCAATGGCGATGAAGAGACCAGCAACAGCCATGCTGCTTTCTTCTCCGGTCACCGTGTTCTTGAGTGAAATGGATTCCAACTGGTCTTTACCAACAATGTCGGTAACGGCGGTGTTCCACAACATTTCAATCTTCGGATTAGAGAGCGCGCGATCTTGCATAATTTTGCTGGCGCGGAATGAATCGCGACGATGAATCAACGTCACCTTTGAGGCGAACTTAGTGAGGAAACTGGCTTCTTCGATTGCCGAGTCTCCACCACCAACAACCGCAATTTCCTTGCCACGGAAGAAGAAACCATCGCAGGTCGCACAGGTTGATAAACCATGTCCGATCAGGCGTTCTTCGGCTTCGAGACCCAGCATGAGGCTCTGTGCACCGGTCGAAATAATCACTGAGTCGGCGGTGAAAACCTCATCGCGTACGTGCACCTTGAGGGGCTTCTCGCCGAACTCAACTTTGGTGGCTTTGCCAGTTAAAAACGTGGCGCCAAAGCGCGCTGCTTGATCGCGAAAACGCATCATGAGTTCTGGACCCATGATTCCTTCGGGGAAACCGGGAAAGTTTTCAACTTCGGTGGTGAGCATCAACTGTCCACCAGGTTGATCACTCGTGCTACTTGGTTCACCTTCAATCACAAAAGGAGCGAGGTTGGCGCGTGCGGTGTAGATAGCGGCGGTGAGTCCGGCAGGACCAGAACCAATGATGATGACGCGATGATGAGTAGACATTTAGATGCCTTCCTTACTTTGACGGCGAACCATGAATATCGCGCCCACGACGCACAAGAGCACGCCAAACACGAGATGTGAAACCCATACTGCGGAGTCGTGATCAAGTGGCCACTCCAACAGATTGATTAAGCCCCGTGAAATTGCGACGAATAACAAAACCAGGGCCATCAATCCGAGAAACACGCTCAGTAAACCGAAGACTAAACCTCGAGCGACCATGACAACAGGTTTCGTGGTGCGATCACGAACCTTGTCAACAGTTTCAATAATCGTTTCGGTGAAATCAGAAGCCCAATTTGGGTCGGTGAGCGGATTGCCAGCCATGGTCTTGAGGCTAGCCACGAATGCGAGTTACGGCACGATGCCGCCCATCATGTCGCAGGTGTCGGTCCGGTAAACAACGATTCCATCGGCAATTGAAAAGTGAATTTCCGCTGGTTCACCAGCAAAAGTCACCTCAACATCAATGGCCGGGCGCAACGGGTCGCCGCAAAGTGCCACTGTTCTTTGTGGAACGACAAAACCCTCAACCGACCATTCAGACACCAAGTCTTGAAGCTCATCGGTGCCATCGATGATGAGAGAAGCTTTTGCTCCAGAGAGAGCTGAGTCAGCGGCCATCGGAGCGAAACTGGCAGCGGACATTTCGGCCGGAGCCTCAGACGCCATTGGCGCCGCCTCGACTTCTGGCGAAATTTTTGCAGCGACGGCCATATCGCTCACGGATTCATCTGACGAACCCGACTGAGTGACCGCAACTCCGACGACGGCAACAACAGCGGCTGCCGCTAATGATCCGATGTATACCCCGAACTTTCGAGATTTTGCTCGGACGACTGGTTGAGTCCGACTACCTCGGAGTGCATCGTTTATTGAGCGGTCAATCGCAGCACCATCGGCATGGGGGAGCGACGTCAGCAGTTGCTCTCGATTGGTGACAAACTGTGCTGCCCGAGATTCAACTACAGCACGAAAATCAGAAGGAACATCAGCAAGGTCAATATCGCGATCAACCAAACGGCTTGCCAGTTCATCAATGATGATGTCGTCGTCAGTGTTATTCGTCGGGTCGGTTCTCATAAGTGATTTCCAGTGTCTGGGGTTTGACGTTCGTGTGGTGCCTCTGAGTTCCCCAAAATGTTGGCAAGGCGACTGCGCCCACGGGCAATTCGTGACCTCACCGTGCCGATGGGGATGTCGAGGACCTGACTGATTTCGTCGTAGTCAAGGTCGGCGACATCACGTAACACCAGTGCAATGCGAAATTCTTCAGGGATCTGGGCTAATCCGTGTGCCAGATAGTCAGAGGCTTCGATCATCAACTGCTGATCATCACCATGGGTGTCGGCAACATCAACTTGCTGACCGTCATGGGAAAAAAGCGACAACGGCCGGCGCTTGCGACGACGCAGTTCATCTAAGGCGGAGTTCGTCGCAATTCGATATGCCCACGTAGAAAACGTTGAACGACCATCAAAAGTTTCGTACCCCCGCGCAATTGCGATCATCGCATTTTGCGTCGCGTCATCAGCGTCGGCATCGTTGAGCAATATTCGCCGGCACACCGAACGAATCATTGAGTAATGATCTCTCAACAGCGAGTCGAGAGTTGGAGTCGTCGCCATAATGAAGATCGCCTATCTAAGGCGCCGGAAGAACACGTATTTCGCTGATGTAACCGCGATAGGGATTGTTGTTACTGCAAAATCCGCTTTGACCGATTTGAGTGAGGTACACCAACGCAAATTGTGCTGGGGTCGCGAATGAGGCCGTAATCGTTGGACCACCTTCGGCTGAACCTTCCCAAATAGGCGAACCCCATGATTCAAGGTCATTGCCTGCAGAGTTAGATGTGTAGACCTTGGCCTTCCAACTATCGCCCTGAACATCAGCTTGTAGTTGAGCGAGTGCAGCACCGTTAAGTTGCAGCACTAAACCAACTCCAGATTTGCTACCAAATGTGGGCGACTTGTAACACGTTGTTGACCAGGCGGTTGTTGCATCACCGTCAGTGACGTTGCTGGCCTCGTTGTCGTTTTCAGTTTGGTCATCACCTTGAGGATCAAATGATTTGATTCCAGTGATTTGAACAGGGCCAGTGACTACTGGAGTTGTGACCGCAATAGAAGTTGTTGTCGCAGGCACAACTGATGTTGAATCTGATTTGTTGAACTGAGCAAAAATGACGCCTGCAATCAGCAGAATCGTCATAACCCCGATCAACATCACTGGAGTTGGTTTGAATGGGGTTTTTGCTTGGTTTTTGACAGTTGATCGTGTCGATGAAGTAGGACGTGAACCTTGTTGACCACGATTGTTTTCTTTGCTCACCGTGTCAACTGGTTGACGGGTAATTCCCGTTGGAGTATGTCCCTTCGGCCGAATCACTTTTCCTGGAGTTGGCGTGCGATCGCCAGTGGGTCTCATTGTTCCGGTGGGTGTTGGTGCTTTGCGAGCCTCAATGATTCGACGCAGTGCAGCGGCAGCTTGAGCTGCGTCGCTATATCGATCCTTGGGTTCGCGAGCGATAAGACGAGTAATCAGTCGTGCTGCGTCAGGGTCAATATCTGGCCGATGTTGTGCGATATCAGTTGCATCGCGGTGTAATCGAGCAAGAGCGGTGTCGGTGTCATTCTTGCCGACAAACGGAACTTTTCCGGCGAGACATTCGTACATCACGAGCCCCAGTGAATAGAGATCAGCACGGGCATCAAGATTGTCGCCACGAACCTGTTCGGGCGACAAATACTTTGCTGTTCCCATCATGATGTTTTCGCTCGTCAAGTCTTCTTCGCCATCAAGTACTTTTGCGATTCCGAAATCGGTCAACATCACTTTCTTTTTGATATCAATCAAGATGTTGCCGGGTTTGACATCGCGATGGATCAGACCTTGTTTGTGGGCAGCGTCAAGGGCCAAGCACACCCAGTATCCAATACTCAAGACTGTTTTAATGCTGAGAGTTTTCTCACGATCAAGTCGCTCCCGCAAGGACTCACCATCAACGAATTCCATGATGACTGCTTGACGACCATTATCTTCAATGGCGTCGTACACCGTGACGATGTTGTCGTGATTGAGATTCGCTGCAGCAATTGCTTCACGGCGGAAACGCTCAGCCAAGGTTGACTCAGCGGCAAGGTGTGGTTTAAGAAGTTTGACGGCAACGGGACGCGTCAGTTGTAAATCGGTGGCCTTCCAGACATCGGCCATCCCGCCATGAGCGCGCAAAGAGTCAAGGCGATATCGATCAGCGATAATCGTTGATGGTTGCGGGGCAGAATGGTTTGACGACGTGGACATGCTTGAAATTGAACGCTAGTAGTCGTAACTGTGCTGACTGCGGAATACCTCTGTGAACTCTGTTGAGCAAAGAGAAGCATTTTGTAGCAGTGCAGTGCTTAGTTCTCGAAGAAAGCAACTCCGATTGTCCCGCGACCGGCATGTGCTCCGACGACAGCACCAATTTCGCCAACCATAATTTCGCCTGAGTAAACAGTTTTAAGTTGGGCGACGAATGCGTCAACATCTGAACAATCAGCATTTAGGACGGCGAGTTGGCTAATGCCAGGATGTGCCGAGGCTTCTCGCACTTTGTCGACAAGAAAAGCCAGTGCCTTACTGCGGGTGCGTTGCTTGCCGCCCTCTTGCACAACACCGTCGCGAACTTCGATGATGGGTTTGATCGAAAGAACTGAAGCCAACATGGCCTTCGCTCCGCCAATACGGCCACCCTTTTTGAGATTTTCTAGGGTGTCGAGAGCTCCCCAAACCTTACAACGACGACTCAGGTCGTGGGCGAGGGCTTCAACCTCGTCAATGGTCTTGCCCTCTTGAGCAGCGCGGGCACAAGCCACGGCTATTGCACCAAGTCCCATTGTGACGGTGCGGCTATCAACGACGCGTACATCGCACGTGGGCTGCAGAGCCGCAGCAGCGACTTCGGCACTTTGCATCGTGCCCGAAAGTGCAGCCGACAAGTTGATAATGACAACCCCAGTTGCACCTTCACCTTGGAGTTTGCGGACGGCGTCTTCAAAACGACCAGGCGATGGAGCAGCCGTAGACGGAAGGTCGGCTTCAACGGAACACCTTTGCCAAAACTGAGCAGTCGTCAACTGTTCGCGATCGACTAATTCGTCATCACCAAATCTGATGAACAGCGGAACCACTTCAATTCCGAGAGATTGAACGACCGAATCAGGCAGGTCACACGCGCTGTCGGTAATGATGCGAACGGCAGAAGAAGTCACGTCTCTAGGTTAGTTCGTCAGGACTATGCGGAGCGTTCGCCAGATGGGTGCCGCCCCGCGGAGTCAAAACTTTCAGATTGACGGCGTTGATGTTCGCGTCGTAAGTGATGGATCCACCAGGACAACAACAACAGCAAAGCGATTCCGGTGAAGAGTTGACCGAGTCCGGCCAAGGCGTTGACCCGAGCCGAGAAGGTGGCGGGGGCCCCAACGGTGACATCACCGTTGGGTGTCAGGAGTTGCAAAGTCACTGGAAAACGACCGTTACTTTTTGCTGTTACTGGTATTTCGACCAACGTGGTAGTTCCGGCGGGGAGTGTGACCACCTGGTCATCCTTCGGAAGTGTGAGTTTCGAACTGGTCAAATGAACGCGCACCAACAGGTCGGTGTCGTTGTCGTTGCGTAATGACAGACGAATGGAACTATCGCGGCCACCCAAGGTGAAAGTGGTTGAGGTGGGGGTCACGACCGACCCGCCGATCGCCGCAAGTTCAGTGTCCACTGCATTGATGTATGCCTCAACTTGCACTTGGGTGAGGCTTCGCGACGGCAAGACATTGACAACTCGTCGCCACTGGGTTGGACGTTCGTCGCCGTCGGGCAACATGGCAGAAAATCCGTTCACCCGATCAGCAAAATCATTCAATATGGTGTTGGCGGGGGGATTTGGGTCTGCCAATGCTTGAAGTTCAACCGAAACCGGCAATCCGTCCATGACGCTGACCGTCATGGTGTTCAAGAGGTCCTCCAGAGACACAAAATTCATATCCGGTTGACCAGCAATGGAGTTAACGAGTGCCGTGGTAAGTGCTGTCGACGGCAACACCCCAGATTCGGTTGACAAAATGACCCCCCGACCGTTCATGGTTTCGTCGCGGTCAATGATTTCTGTCCGTAGCACCTTGAGTTCCGCCAAAATTTGTTGGGCAACGAGGTAGGCCCCACCGATTGGTTCATTTGATCCACGAGTGAGCGCCTCACCGAGATGAATGTCGGCTAGTGCGGCGGTCATACGATCAGAATTCGAGAGTTTCAGTTCAACCAAACGCGTGGGCTCTGCGAAAAGTGAGACGCCACCAGCGGTCGTTTTTTGGGATTCGCTGAGCAAGACGGCCGTACGAAGACCCAGATCACGAAGTAATTGAGCGCCGTTACTGGATAGTGCAGAACTCTCGAGCCACGAGTCACGACTGACTGTCTTGGTTGGGAAAATACTGGCCATGGTGTCTTCACCGAGTCGCAGTTGGGATGTGAAGACATCAGAATTTTGGCTCGCGACCAATTCGTCGGGTTGTACATCGACATAGGTAGAGGCGAGTAGGTGCAAGGATGACGCTGCTTGCAATCGGTTCAGTACAGCATTGTCTGCATCAGATGAGCTTGCTAGGGCATCCATCAACTCGGGACGTACCGCCAGCGAGACGGCAGTTTGTGGATTCGTTTCAAGCGTTGTGATGGCAGTCGATAAAAGTTCGCGACTGGCCTCACTGACCACTGTTGATCCGTCAGGTTGCAAACTGACATCGCTAGTTAAATTACCGACGAGGGCGATACGAAGGTTTTCACTTGGAAGAGGGCTGTTGACGTCTTGGGGGAGGCGTTCGACAAAAGTGACGATTTGGCTGGTCACTGATTTACCCTCTTGAAGTCCGATGCTGATCGGATACACACCAGTGGCCGACATCTGCAACGCCTCTTTGGAGCGCACACCGATTTCAATCGGTACTGCAACGTCAACGCGGCCAGTAGCGGGATCTCGAACTTGGCCGACGTCAACAATGACCGTGTCAACTGTTGATGGCAACTCGCCAAACGTGGCATCGCGTACTTCTTGACGCGTGTGCACTGGCTTATATGACGTGATTACTAATTTCGTTGAAGCGGTTGATGCAGCATCGCGACCACTTAAGGCGACGCTGAAATGAATGAGCGAATTTTCCACACCCGCGACGTATTGATCTTGACTGATCAGCGACGAAATGATTTCGGGTGTTGCTGCTTGAGCAGTATGTATCGGGATGACCGTCGCTATCGAGACTGCGCCTAGCGCAACGAGCAATCGAGACTTCATGACTCACCTTGTTTGCTCAGTGGTAATTCCATAACTCGCAAGTTTTCTGGTAACTGCTCAAAGCCAAGCCGTTGATATAACGATAAGGCTCGTTGATTATCAAGATGGGTGTTTACCAAAATGTCGGTGACCCGCCGTCGAGTCAGCCATCCCAAGCCATCTTGCAAGAGAGATGTGGCAACACCTTGACCCTCGTGAGCAGGGTCAACGGCGAGTCGCTGAATAAATCCGGCGGATCCGTTGCGACCCGTGACCATATATCCAGCTGGCTCATCGGTCGCGGTGACGGCTAATCGAACGCGATGAACGGGCGTAGCCCGACACGCTTCTTCGATGCCATTGACATCAAGTTCCCAACCTGATTCAAACGCCAAATGGTCAAGTCGAGCAGCCACATCAAGTGCTCGTTGCGAGCGAAGCGGGCGCATTTCGTGATGGGGACGCCGGCTTGAGTGGGTGGCCAAATGTGAAAAAGGCGTCTTCATGCGCAATAGGGCCAACTGTTGAATCTCGTGGAATCCACGCAGCTCAAATGGTTCGGCGGCATTCTGGGATAAGGCTCCGGTGCGAATTGATGAGTAACCCTCGGCTCGTAATGAGTTCGTCCATTCATCTAATGACGTTACCGATGGCGCCACGGTGTGGTCGGTCAGTACCAAATGGGCAATATCTGGACGACTTGGCCACTGGCGTACCCGTGCGCACACGATGCCGTCGTCAAAAAGTCGAGCGGCCGAGGCGTGTCGCCGTTGTCGTAACCCAGTGATCACCCCATCGACGGTAGTGCCAAAATGGTATAGAAAACGCTTTCACTCACACCTATATATTGACTTATATTGACTTCACGAACGAGCACAGCTAATCGGCAGGGGCGTGGCTGAATGAGCGAGTCAGAAAACGAGATTAAATCTCACTCAACTCGTCTGCCCTCCAACATTTATCGCCGACGTCAAACGCTGGCCGGTCTGGGTGTGGTCGCAATTTTGATGGCGGTGATTCTTACAATTCAGGCCCTGACCTCAGATACGGGCCAGGTTTCGGGGAGTCAGGGCTCTGAGCAGGTCGAAAACACTCATAACCAATCTGCGACTGATGTCGTAGTGCCGCGCTTAATAGTTGCCGCTAGCACCACGACAACTTTGGTGATTGACGGTCCGCCTCGCGTCAGTATTTATGGAGACTCGCTGGCGGACGGATTCGGTGGCATTTTGAAATCCACTCTCGATCGGCAGGGTGTCACCACATTCTTGGCGACTAAGGGCTCGTCTGGGTTGAGCCAACCCCGATTTTTTGATTGGCCGAATCATCTCAATGTGTGGGTGCCCCAAGAAAATGCCGATGTTGTGGTGATTGGACTCGGCGCCAATGATGGTCAAGAAGTTTTCGTGAATGATGTTTCATATTCCACGAACGACCCTGAATGGGCTGTTGAGTATCAACGACGAGTCGCCGAAGTCATCACGTTGGTGACGTCGCAGGGCCGGTCGTTGGTGTGGGTCGGTACGCCCGATGGAAAGGCAAAATCCTTTCGCACCAAGTTGGCAACATTACGAAACTCGACCCAAAGCGCGGTTGAGGCAGCTCAAGCACAGGGCGTTGATGTTGTGTATGTCGATACATGGAGCCTGTTTCTCGGACTCGACGGCAACTACTCGCAATATGTCATTGACCCAGGTGATGGTGAACGTAAAAAGTCGCGCGACGGCGATGGATTCCATCTGAGTTTGGTCGGAAACAAAATGTTGGCCGCCGCGATTACCGCCGAAGTTGACGCCGCCTTCGAACGTCGTGCTGCTCGGTAGTACAGACGCTTCATGCCCTATCGTTTGAACTGATGAGCATTCTCTTTGTCACCCACGAGGCGTACCTCGATCATCTCAACGGTCCTCAACACCAAGAGCGGCCAGAACGTTTGGGTGCAGTGATCGATGGTTCGCGCGAGGCCGGAGTTGCTGACGCCTTGATTCCGTTGGTGCCTGAGCCTGCAACGCGCGAACAACTACTGCGTGTGCATACTTCGGCTCACATTGACCGAATTGAAAGTGTTGTTCACGCGGGCGGTGGACGACTAGATCCCGATACGCGTGCTTCGGCTGGTTCGTGGAAAGCATCAATGCTCGCCGCGGGTGCTGGACTGACAGCAATACGTGCTTTGCAAAAAGGTGAAGCCGATTCGGCATTTTGCGCGGTTCGTCCACCAGGACACCATGCCACCAAAACAGAGACGATGGGCTTTTGTTTGTTCTCTAACGTTGCAGTGGCTGCCGCGGCGTTGGCCGACGCTGGTGAACGAGTGTTGATTGTTGATTTCGACGCGCATCACGGCAACGGAACCCAAGATATTTTCTACGACGATCCTCGGGTACTTTTTGTGTCCCTGCATCAATGGCCGCTGTACCCAGGAACTGGTTGGTACGACGAAACCGGAACTGGTGATGGTGTTGGATACACACTCAATATTCCGTTGCCGCCAAATACAACCGGAGATGTGTACCTTGCGGCCTTTGATCGATTGATTGTACCCATGAGTGAAAAGTTCGCACCGACGTGGCTCATTGTGTCGGCAGGTTTCGATGCGCATCGCAATGACCCGATTACACAAATGGGACTATCGGCTGGCGATTATCCCTTGATGATGCAGCGCATCTTGCAACTCGTGCCCGCCGGTCGACGACTGGTCATGCTGGAAGGCGGTTACGACCTCAATGCATTGCGCATGTCAACCGCAAGCACACTTGCGGCGATGCTTGGAGAACCACACAGTGAAGAAAAGCCAACATCGGGCGGTTCATCTGAATCATTTGAACAACTAAACGCGATTGAGTCTTACTGGAAGTAATTGATATTTCGGATTACTTCAGTTCATACCATTGAATTGGTGCTGAACTCAGGGGTCCAAGCAAGACTTCAATTTGTCGACCATTTACTAAATGAATGACGGCCTCGATTTGGCTACTCGGGAGAATTGATTCGATCACCAATGGGCCGTGTTCAACGACCAACTTCTGCGCGGCAGATTGACGCCGTTCTAACGATTCATCAAGTGCGACGTTGTCAGCAAAAAGTACCTGTGCTTGTTCATCGGTCCATTGATTGAGAAGTGCCACTAATTGTTCAGACCGTTGTTGCAAAACATGAGAAACGGCAATGTTGTGTTTTGGTATGAGATTGGCGTTGTGCAACATCTTCAACACGCGATGAGTAAATACCGACATTGGTGCATAGGTGGTATTTGAAACTGCAACGACCCCTATTGCGCGACCAGCTAACCAACGCATGTTGCTGCCGTAACCCGGAAGGCCACCCGAATGAGAATTGACGATTCCCAGATCGGGATCGTCACGCATCATGAGTCCGTAGCCATAACCAGTCGGAGCCTTTTCGCCGTCAAGGGCAATGACGCCGGCATAACTATGCATCGCCTGCATA
>CALPPJ020000026.1 GCA_943325425.2 Bifidobacterium breve
ACATTTCTAAAATTCCTCAACCTGTATTGCCGGGCCCAGACTCAACAGTTGTCGTTGATGTCGTGTATTCAGATGAGCACATCATCGTGGTCAATAAGTCCGCGGGAGTTGTAGTGCACCCTGGTGCTGGCAATAACGACCACACGTTAGTCAATGGTCTCCTCGCTCGATTTCCCGAAATTGCCGGGGTCGGCGAAGAACACCGTCCCGGAATAGTGCATCGCCTTGATATCGGAACGACCGGCCTGTTGATCGTCGCTCGTACCCAAGAGGCGTACGAAGAACTTGTCGCGATGATGTCACTGCGTGAGGTTAAGCGTCATTACACCGCGTTGGTCTGGGGTCACCCCACTGCACCCGTCGGCACAATCGATGCACCGATCGGGCGCGATCCTCGTAACCCGTTATGTATGGCGGTGGTCGCGAGCGGTAAACCAGCACGCACCAATTACGAAGTCCTGGAAACGATGTCAGATCCTGACGTTTCCTTGGTTGCCTGCGAACTTGAAACTGGGCGCACGCATCAGATCAGAGTCCACCTTCAGGCGACGGGTCACTCAGTTGTCGGTGACCCGCAATACGGAGGGGCGCGGATGCCCCTGGTGATCGGGCGACCGTTCTTACACGCTGGGCGTTTGGTATTCGATCACCCGTTGACGGGCGAACCACTTGAATTCACCTCCGAGTTACCAGTCGACCTTCAAGAAGTTCTTGAGCGCTGTCGAGGCGAACAATGACCTGCTAGGGTTGGTTCAACCGTGAAGTGAGTCCCGTGAGGCTCATACGGAGGACAACATGACACTTTCTTCGGGTTCTCGCCCAGACACATCTCAGACTGCTACGTCGAACCTGGTGCAGGTTCTTGGACTGGCCGATGTGAATCGTGCAATCACTCGCATTGCTCACGAAATTATTGAACGCAATCGTGGTCTTGATGGAATCATCATCGTTGGTTTGCAACGAGGTGGTGTTTGGTTGGCCGAACGTCTCGTTGCCACCATCAATCAGATTGAAGGTGAAACCAGTCGGCCTATCCCGCTCGGAAAGTTAGACGTCTCACTCTTTCGCGATGACATCAATTTGCGACCGGTGACTCCAGTGGCGGTGACTGAAATTCCAACAGATCTCACTGGATCAAAAGTTGTGCTCGTTGACGACGTTCTGTTTACCGGTCGCACTGTTCGCGCCGCACTTGACGCGCTGAACCAGTATGGGCGTCCCTCATCGGTGCAATTGGCAGTCATGATCGATCGTGGCCACCGTGAACTACCAATTCGGCCTGATTATGTCGGCAAGAACCTTCCGACTGGCCGCGACGAAGACGTGCAGGTGCAGCCCGACGGTGTGACGTTGTCGAAAAAGGTGAACCCATGAAGCATCTGCGCAGTATTCCTGAATTAGGAGTCAATGGAATCGTGCGAATCTTGAGTTTGGCCACGCATATGGCCGAGGTCAATCGACGCCCTGTGCCTAAAGTTCCGGCACTCAACGGTCGCACCGTTGTCAGTCTGTTTTTTGAAGACTCAACTCGTACGCGTATCAGTTTTGAAACTGCTGCTAAGCGCTTGTCGGCAGACACGATGACGTTTAGCGTGTCGACTTCAAGTGTGAATAAGGGCGAGAGTCTCAAAGACACCATTGAGACAGTAAGTGCGATGGGTGTTGCTGCTTTCGTGGTGCGTCATAAAACAAGTGGCATCCCGTGGCAACTCAGTGATTGGACGGATGCATCGATCATTAATGCTGGTGATGGTTGGCATCAACACCCAACGCAGGCTTTGCTTGACAGCTTTACGATCATGTCATCACTTGGACGAACTCCAAGTGTTGATTGTCTCACTGGTCTGACGATCGGAATCGTTGGCGATATTCGCCACAGTCGCGTTGCTCGCAGTGACATCCAAGCGTTCACTGCCCTTGGAGCAAAAGTAGTGCTGGTCGCACCGCGTACTTTGTTGCCACCCGCAGTTGAAGGTTGGCCAGTTGAGGTTTCGTCGTCACTTGACGACGTCATCGGCGAACTTGACGTTCTCTACATGCTGCGCATGCAACGTGAACGAATGAATGAGGCTTTGGTGCCGAACTTGGGGGAGTATTCGGCTCGTTACGGTCTTGATGATCGTCGGGCAAAAATGTTGTCACAAGACGCATTGTTAATGCACCCGGGCCCGATGAATCGTGGCGTTGAAATGTTGATTGATCCAGCATCGCTGCCAAACAACTTGATCACGCAACAGGTCGCCAATGGTGTCTCGGTGCGCATGGCAGTTTTGTTTGATGTTTTAGGTGGATCCGAAACCGGAGCAGGAGTGGTGTCATGAGGGAAGAGCAGACGATCAATATTCGTGGGGGCCGGATCCTTGATGAAACGACTGACGCGCAAGGTCGTCTGGCCGATGTTCATATATCGGGTGGAGTGATTGCCGAAGTCGTAGAAGCTGAGTCAAAGTTGCCAAAAGCAGATTTCGATCTCGATGCAACGGGTTGCATTGTTTCGCCTGGTTTTGTTGATCTCCATGTGCATCTGCGTGAACCAGGTCGCGAAGAATCTGAAACCATTGAAACTGGAAGTAGAGCTGCTGCTTTGGGCGGGTTTACCGCAGTAGTTGCAATGCCCAATACCGAACCCTCGCAAGATTCACGAATTGTTGTGGAGTTTGTGCGTTCACAAGGAGTGCGCGCTGGTCTGTGCGAAGTGATTCCGTCAGGTTGCATCACGGTTGGTCGGGCAGGGGAAGCGTTGGCGCCGTATGGCGAACTTCGCGATGCTGGAGTCACATTGTTTACCGATGATGGCAATGGTGTGCAAGATCCATTGCTCATGCGACGAGCGCTTGAATATGCTCGCGATCTCGACATCACACTCGCGCAACATTGCGAAGTGAGTAGTTTGACCGCCGGTGCAGTCATGCATGAGGGATCATGCTGTAGTCATCTCGGTTTACCCGGTTGGCCAGCAATCGCCGAAGAACTAATGGTTCATCGAGATATTGAACTCGTCCGCCTGACTGGATCGCGGATTCACTTCTTACACTTGTCAACAGAACGCAGTGTTGAAATGGTGCGCCAAGCCAAGGCCGACGGTTTGCCAGTCACCGCTGAGGCAACTCCGCACCACTTCACTTTGACTGATGAGGCTCTTCGCAGTTTTGATCCAGTTTTTAAAGTGAACCCACCGTTGCGAACCCCGGCTGATATCGCTGCTCTCAAAGAGGGTTTGCGTGACGGAACGATTGACGCGATTGCTACCGACCATGCCCCGCATGCGAGTCATCTCAAAGAACAGCCTCTTGATCAGGCCCCGCCAGGAATGCTTGGACTTGAGACAGCGTTGGCTGTGTCTTTGTCGGAATTAGATATGGAAATTCAGGCAGTTCTGGCGGCGCTCAGTTGGAATCCGGCCCGCATCGCCGGAATCGGCGATCGCCATGGACGCCCCATTGCTGTCGGCGAGCCCGCCAACATTGCGATCTTTAATCCGACTTCGGAATGGGTGGTTGATCGAGAAGTGGTGGCGAGCAAGAGCAAAAACACGCCATATCACGGCCGAAAGGTGCGCGGACAAGTGCGACACACGATCTTTGCGGGCCAACTCGTAGTCCGTGATGGGGTGGCCCAACGATGATGTGGCGAAACACTAATAATACACTAAAGTGCATAATTATGCAGAACAGGGATGATGATGACAATTCGTGAAGCGGCGTTAGTTCTCGCTGATGGAAGTGTTTTTGAAGGTGAAGCCATCGGCGCTGATGCGCCATCGGGCATATCGACGGGCGAAGTCGTTTTTAACACCGTGTTAAGTGGCTACCAAGAGGTGGTGACGGACCCGAGTTATGCCGGACAGATCATCACATTCACCTATCCCCACATCGGTAATTACGGAACGAACGTTGCTGATGATGAATCTCGTCGGCCCTATTGCCGTGGCGTCATCGTTCGTGATCTGGCCCGTCGTCATAGCAACTATCGGGCCGAACAAAGTCTCAATGAGTTGTTGAAGAAGAGTGGTATTGCTGGAATCGCCGGCATTGACACGCGACGTTTAACGCGAATTTTGCGAGACACCGGAGCAATGCCTGGCGCTTTCGGTACGGCGTCACACGGTGAACTACTGGCCGCAGCTCAAGCCGAAAAAGGAACTGACGGCGTTGATCTCGTCGCAACTGTGACGACTGATCAGTCGTACTCATTCGGCAATGGCCCACTGAAAGTTGTGGCGTACGACTTTGGTATCAAAACCACCATCTTGCGTTGCTTATCCGAGATCGCCACTATTGAAGTTGTTCCGGCGTCAACGACAGCCGCTGAAGTATTGGCTCGACAGCCTCACGGAGTGTTCTTATCAAACGGGCCAGGAGACCCGGCCGCTGTTCCGTATGCGGTCGACGCAATTCGCGAATTGGTTGGACAAGTTCCACTGTTCGGTATCTGTCTGGGACATCAATTGTTAAGTCGTGCGCTGGGCGGATCAACCTACAAGTTGCCGTTCGGACATCATGGTGGAAATCATCCGGTGCAGCATCTCGCATCTGGCCATGTGGAGATCACGAGTCAAAACCACAACTTCTGTGTCGATGCCGAAAGTTTGGGTGGGCGAGTAGCAGTGACGCACCTCAACCTCAACGATCAAACCAATGAAGGAATGCGCGTTCTCGATGCGCCAGCTTTCAGCGTGCAGTACCACCCTGAGGCTGGACCAGGACCGCACGACAGTCGCTATCTCTTTGAACAATTTGCACAACTGATGCAGAACGGAACCTTCTGACATGCCCAAGCGCACTGATATCCAATCAATTTTGATTATCGGCTCTGGTCCCATCGTGATTGGTCAGGCGTGCGAGTTTGACTATTCCGGAACTCAGGCCTGTCGCGTTCTAAAAGAAGAGGGCTATCGCGTTATCTTGGCGAACTCGAATCCAGCCACGATCATGACCGATCCCGATTTTGCCGATCGTACGTACATCGAACCACTGACGTGGGAGGTTGTAGCGAAAATCATCGAGCGTGAAAAGCCCGATGCAGTTCTTCCGACACTTGGCGGACAAACCGGTCTGAACTTGGCGATGGCTTTGTTTGAACGTGGTCTCGTAGGTGTACCCGGAACCCCTGAACTCATTGGTGCTAATGCCGAATCAATTTCGACTGCGGAAGATCGCGACAAGTTCAAGAAGGCCATGATTGAAATTGGTTTGAATGTTCCGGAAAGTGGAATCGCCCACTCAATGGAAGATGCACTTGAAGTCATCAAGACCATCGGACTTCCCGCCATTATTCGACCCGCATATATTTTGGGTGGACGTGGAACCGGAATCGCCGCCACGCCTGAAGAGTTTGCTCACCTGGCTGCCAATGGACTTGATGCCAGTCCGATTCGCGAGATCTTGATTGAGAAGAGTATTGCGGGTTGGAAAGAATACGAACTCGAAGTGATGCGCGATACCGCCGACAACTGCGTCATCATTTGTTCAATTGAAAACTTTGACCCAATGGGCGTGCACACAGGTGACTCCATCACAGTTGCGCCCGCGCAAACACTGAGTGATGTTGAATACCAAATCATGCGTGATGCGGCCTTGGCTTGTATTCGCCGTGTTGGTGTTGAAACTGGTGGGTCCAATGTGCAGTTCGCAGTGAATCCCGCCAACGGCGAATTAGTTGTGATTGAAATGAACCCTCGAGTTTCACGGTCAAGTGCGCTGGCTTCAAAGGCAACCGGATTCCCGATTGCCAAAATTGCGGCAAAGTTGGCGGTGGGTTACACCCTTGATGAAATTCCTAACGACATCACCAAGGCAACGCCGGCCAGTTTTGAGCCAACGATCGACTATGTCGTGACCAAGATTCCGCGCTGGGCTTTCGAAAAGTTGCCCGGCACAAGTGGAGTTCTGGGAACTCAAATGCAAAGTGTCGGCGAAGTGATGGCGATTGGTCGTACCTTCCCCGAAAGTTTGCAAAAAGCGTTGCGTTCTCTTGAACAGGGGCGCATGGGTCTCAATTGCGATCCTGCCGAAAAGCAGCTCGCTGAAGTTTCAACGGAGGAGTTGCTACGACTCGTTGACATCCCGACGCCCGAGCGAATCTTCATTATCGGTGAACTGTTGTTCCGCGGAATTTCAGTTGATGATGTTCATGCTGCATGCAAAGTTGACCCCTGGTTCTTAGATCAGATGTCCATCATCATTGAAGAGCGCGATGCGGTGAAGTCTTCAAATCCTTCTGCGATGACGAAGGCGGCATGGAAGCGCGTCAAGCGCGTGGGTTTTAGTGATGCACAGTTGGCCTACCTCTGGGGCAATGCTGAATCAGAAGTACGCGCTGCTCGTGAGGCAGCCGGTGTTATCCCTACTTATAAAACTGTTGACACCTGTTCTGCTGAGTTTGCTGCACAAACGCCTTATCATTACTCGACGTACGAAGACGAAAATGAAGTACGCGACTCTGATCGTCAGCGCGTCATCATTTTGGGTTCTGGTCCGAACCGTATTGGGCAAGGCATTGAGTTCGACTATTGCTGTGTGCATGCATCGTTTGCGTTGCGTGATGCCGGATTTGAAACTGTCATGGTCAACTGCAACCCTGAAACAGTCTCAACTGACTACGACACGTCAGACCGTCTGTACTTTGAACCGCTCACCAAAGAAGATGTCCTGAATGTCATTGCCGCAGAAACGGCTGCTGCGGGCGGCAAAAAACCCAAGGTCATTGTTTCCTTGGGTGGACAAACTCCGTTGAAATTGTCTGGTCAAATTCCTGTTGATCTCATTGCTGGTACGTCGCCGGCTTCGATTGACCTTGCGGAAGACCGCGAGAAATGGAACGAACTGTGTGAGTCACTCAGCATTCCGCAACCGCCAGGTGGAACGGCGGTCACTCTTGAGCAAGCCATGACCATTGTGGATCGTGTCGGATTCCCGGTTCTCGTACGGCCTAGCTATGTATTGGGTGGTCGAGGAATGCAGATCGTGCATGATCGCGATCACTTAACCAGAGCCATGGCAGAACTATCTGGGTTCGGCAGTCTGGGCAAAGAGGGCGGGCTTTCGGCAGAACGTCCAGTTTTGATTGATCGATTCCTTGAGGATGCAACCGAAGTTGACGTTGATGCGATTCGCGATCACACCGGTGAAGTCCTCATCGGTGGCGTCATGGAGCATGTTGAAGAAGCAGGCGTGCACTCTGGTGACTCGGCATGTGCGATTCCTCCACAAACACTCCCCGCATGGGTTGTCGAAGTGATCGAGTCATATACGACTGCAATCGCAACAGCACTTGATGTACGTGGATTGATCAACGTACAGTTTGCAGTAGCGGGAACCAATGTGTACGTCATCGAAGCGAACCCACGAGCAAGTCGTACGGTTCCATTTGTGGCGAAAGCAACCGGAGTTCCGTTGGCCAAAGTGGCGACGCGCGTGATGCTTGGCGCGACCTTGGCTGAATTGCGTACTGAAGGTTTGCTCACGCGCTCGGTGCTGCTTGATTCACCCGACACTGTTGCGGTGAAAGAAGCAGTGTTGCCATTTAGTCGCTTCCCTGAAGTTGATACTGCTCTCGGACCGGAAATGCGTTCAACCGGTGAAGTGATGGGTATTGACGTCACCTTCGGGCGCGCGTTCTACAAAGCTGAGTTAGCTGCTGGAACGGTTTTGCCAACGAGCGGAACAGTGTTCTTGTCGTTGGCCGACGGTGATAAGCCCGCGGGCATTGTTGTCGCCAAGCGTTTGCGTGCACTTGGTTTTGGCATCATGGCCACACCTGGCACAGCTGATTACCTCAGTCGTTTTGGTTACATGGTCGACGCAGTTGTTGGCAAGGTAAGCGAAGGCTCAAAAATCACTGCCGTCAATCTCATTGCGAGTGGCGAGATTTCTTTCGTCATCAACACACCACAAGGTCGTGGTGGTCGTACCGATGGTGAAGCAATTCGTAAAGCCGCCAATGTTCATCGGGTGAGTTCGGTGACAACAGTTGAAGCCGCATTGGCTGCAGTTCAAGGTATGGCTGAGCAACTTGATCATCCTCTTGAAGTGAAGAGCTTGCAGGAATATCACGGAAGATGAGATCTGTATCGTGATGTCACAGGTGCGAGTTGGTTCAGTTGAATTGACGCATCCGGTTATGGCTGCGTCAGGTACGGCTGGGCACGGAGCAGAACTTGCTGCCTACGGCGAACTCAATTCAATTGGTGCCGTCGTTGTGAAATCGATTGCGGCGACTGAGTGGGCAGGTAACCCCGCGCCACGTGTTCACCCGATTCCGCAAGGCATGATCAACGCCGTTGGTTTGCAAGGACTTGGGGTTCAACATTGGATCGAACACGATTTACCGGCGATGGCTGCAGCAAACGCAACGGCAGTCGTCAGCATTTGGGGACGATCGGTTGATGAATATCAATACGCAGCCCAACTTTTGCAAGACGGGTTAAGCAGTTCGCCTCATCGTTCAACTGTCGTGGCCGTCGAAGTTAATTTGTCGTGTCCAAATATGCATGGTCACGGAATTTTCGCCCATGACATCAATATGTCGGCCGAAGTCATTGCCGTGTGCAAGGGACTTGAACTTCCGTTGTGGGCCAAGCTCAGTCCGAACACTGATCGAGTGATCTCGGTGGCACGCGCCGTCCACGAAGCAGGTGCTGAGGCGGTGACCCTGATCAACACGGTGGTCGGTATGGTGCTTGATCCCGAAACAGGGCGACCGGCCCTTGGGAACGGCGGTGGGGGTATTTCAGGACGAGCGATCCACCCAGTTGCTGTTCGCACGGTCTTTGATGTTCATGCCGCCTTTCCCGAGTTGCCCATCATTGGAGTCGGGGGAGTGACATCGGGTTGGGAGGCCGCCGAACTCATGTTGGCTGGGGCTAGTGCCGTTCAAGTTGGTACGGCGACTTTCGCCGACCCGCGTGCCTGTTTCAAAATTGCTGGTGAACTCTCTGAGTGGGCCAATCATCATGGACTGTTCGACATTGCGAGCCTGACTGGCCTTGCTCATCGTGGCGGTTTAGCCCAGTTGTAGGCGGACGAATTGAGCTGGTATCCACCTATTGAACGCTTGTGATAGGTACGGTTTGCCCATGGCTACTCCTCCGATACTCACACCAGAACAGCGTTCGGCCGCCCTCGCCAAGGCAGCCGAAGCAAGGACTGCGCGTGCCGAAATCAAGGTCAAGCTCAAGCAGGGCACCTTGACAGTTGCAGCAGCTCTTGAGTCCGACGATCCCAATGTCGGAAAACTCAAAGTCATTGCCATGCTTGAAAGCCTGCCTGGTCTGGGCAAGGTCAAAGCGCGCAAGATCATGGAAGAAGTCGGCATCGCCGACAATCGCAAAATCCAGGGTCTCGGCACGCAGCAGAAAAAAACACTTCTCGAACACTTAGCCAAGTGAACGAGCGGGCACAACCGCCCGCCTCATCGTCGAGTGCTTCTTCGCCGATCAAGCCATTGATCGTGATCGTTTCTGGTCCAGGCGGAGTTGGCAAAGGCACCATCGTGGATGCCTTGTTGCGTCGAGATACCACTTTGCTCCTCAGTCGGTCGTGGACAACCCGCGAACAGCGGCCAGGTGAGCATGATGAGGCGTATGTTTTCACTACTCGCGAAGCCTTTGAACGGCATCGCCAAAATGACGGGTTTTTAGAGTGGACCGAATTCCTCGGTAACTACTACGGCACCCCGGTCCCAGAATTCTCGTCTGGCCGTGACATCGTGCTCGAAATTGAGGTCGATGGAGCACAGCAGGTCAAGGTGCGCCACCCCGAATCGGTATTGCTCTTCATTTTACCCCCGTCTCGAGATGAGCAGCGCCGACGTCTGATTGGTCGGGGCGATCCCGACCACAAGGTGGTTGAACGTTTACGCAAAGCCGAAGAAGAAGAGCCAGTTGGCCTGGCTTTGGCGGACTACACGTTCGTCAATGACGATCTCGACGAGACCGTTGACGAGATGTTGGGTCTGATTAACCGCTTACGTGCCGAGTCAGGGCGCTGAATCGGTCCAAATTGGGTTAGGCTCAATCGCTGAACTATTTGGCGTTAGCCCTCTCAAAGGACCAGATCTACTATGGCCGCAACTAATGACTCCATGATGACCCCACAACTTGAGGTCCTTCTCGGAAAAGTTGATTCAAAGTTCAGTTTGGTGACCTTGGCAGCAAGCCGTGCCCGTGAGTTGCAGCAGTACTACGCCAAGATGGGCTCAGTGAGCTCAAAGGTTGTTCCTCCGCAGGTCGCATCGTTGCGCAAGCCACTCAGCATGGGCTTCGAAGAAATTGCCGCCGACAAGATCGTCCGCGTGTCAGCCGATGAAATGGCTGAACGTCGTGCCGCTGAAGAAGCAGCCCAAGCCGACGCCGCAGCGTTGTTCGCAAGTGCTCAAGAAGCATCGAGCGAAGAAGTTGTCGTTGAAGCGGCAGTTGCAGAAGTAACCAGTGAAGACAGCGCATCAGACGCTGATTCCGGCGACGCCTGATTGATCATGGCCGATCTGGCCGGTAAGCGAATTGTTGTTGGCGTTTGTGGTGGTATTGCCGCGTACAAAGCCGTCGAGGTCATTCGTCGTTTAGTTGACGCGGGTGCGCATGTCATTCCGATCATGACCAAAGGTGCCGAACATTTCATCGGTCGCACCACATTGTCGGCTTTAGCAAGTGAACCTGTGCAAACTTCTTTGTGGGATGAAGCATCGCCTATTCCGCACACGAAATTAGGTCAAGGTGCCGATCTTGTGTTGATTGCTCCGGCGACTGCACG
>CALPPJ020000027.1 GCA_943325425.2 Bifidobacterium breve
GCATCAGTGCTGAAGCACCCAAGCGGTTTGCTCCGTGATCGGAGAAGTTCGCTTCGCCAGCGGCATACAAACCAGGAATGTTCGTCATGAGTTCGTAGTCGACCCACAAACCGCCCATGGTGTAGTGCGTCGCTGGGTAAATGCGCATCGGCATGTCATAGGGATTTTCGCCGGCAATGCGCTCATACATTTCGAACAAGTTGCCGTAACGCTCTTCAACAACTTCTTTACCAAGACGATTGATGGCATCACTGAAGTCGAGGTACACACCATTCTTCAATGGACCGACGCCACGACCCGAGTCAACTGAACGCTTGGCCGCGCGGGACGAAATGTCACGCGGCGCCAAGTTTCCATAACTCGGATACAAGCGCTCAAGGATGTAATCGCGCTCAGCTTCAGGGACTTGTGCGGCCGGACGAGTTTCGTCGGGATTCTGTGGAACCCACACACGACCATCGTTACGCAACGACTCTGACATGAGTGTCAACTTCGACTGCGTGGGATCACTCTGCGGAATACAGGTTGGGTGAATCTGCGTGTAGCACGGGTTCGCAAATGCCGCACCCTTGCGGTGAGCACGCCATGCAGCAGTGACGTTACATGCCATTGCGTTGGTTGACAAGAAGAACACGTTTCCATATCCACCAGTCGCCATGACAACAGCGTGTGCCGAGTGTGAAACAACTTCACCGTTCACCAAGTCGCGAGTCACAATGCCGGCGCAACGACCTTCAATGGTGACGACGTCGACCAATTCGGTGCGGTTGAACATACGGACATTACCAAGACCAATCTGGCGCGCAAGTTGCTGGTAAGCACCAAGCAACAATTGCTGACCGGTCTGGCCACGGGCGTAGAAGGTACGACTTACTTGTGCGCCACCGAATGAACGGTTGTCAAGCAAACCACCGTATTCACGAGCGAATGGCACGCCTTGCGCAACCATCTGGTCAATGATGTTGACCGACACTTCAGCCAAGCGGTGCACGTTGGCTTCACGCGCACGGAAGTCTCCACCTTTGATGGTGTCGTAGAACAAACGATGAACGCTGTCGCCGTCGCCCTGATAGTTCTTCGCGGCGTTGATTCCACCTTGAGCAGCAATTGAGTGCGCACGACGCGGTGAATCATGGAAAGTGAAAACGTCGACTTGGTAACCAAGTTCGGCCATGGTCGCCGCAGCTGAAGCACCGGCGAGTCCTGAGCCAACAACGATGACTTTGAACTTGCGCTTGTTACCAGGCGCAACCAACTTGGCATCTTCTTTGTAGGTGTTCCACTTGTCGTTAATCGATCCAGCGGGGATTTTGGAATTGAGTGTGATCGTCATCTTGAGTATCTCCTAGTAATTCCGTACGTACCGGTCAGCCGACAACGCCGGCGAGAACTGCAATGGGAAACGAAACGTTGCCAACGACGATGATCGTGGCAAAAGCTGTTGCAATGGCCCGACGCCATTTGTTAAATCGCGGATTGTTCCAACCAAGTGATTGGAACAAACTCCACACACCGTGGAATAAGTGTGTACCAAGTGCAATGTTGGCCAACACGTAAAAGATCGCCACAGGAACTCGTTCAAGACTGAATGCCACTGCGCCGTAAACGTCTTTCACGCCTTCTGCATCTTTCGTACCAACGTACGAGTTGATTGCGCCTGCACCAAAGGTGAGATCAAGCAAGTGCCAAATCAAGAACAACAAAACAATGACGCCGGTGTAGCGCATCGTTCGGCTGGCAAAACTTGCAACTTGATAATCGCGATCGCTTTGGTACTTCACTGGCCGCGCTTGCTTATTGAGCACCGTCAATGAATAGGCCGCGTGAATGTGCAGAACAGCCATGGTGATGAGGCCACCGCGCAAAATCCATAGCAACGCCTTCTCGGGAAGAATTGGATACAACAACTTCTCAAGGAAGTGTGCATAGTGGTTCAGGTCGCTTTGACCCATGTACATCTTCAAGTTGCCGATCATGTGGAAGAGCACAAAGCCCAACAGACCGATTCCTGTAATGGCCATGACATATTTTTTGCCAACGGCTGTGCCATATAGATCAATCAAAAACGGCTTGCGCTTGCGAGCTGCTCGTTCGACTGCGGTTCCGGAGACCGGACCCCTCTTCATCACTGTCTGCGCCATCGTGACCTGCGCCTTTCAAAAACGGATGCGGTTCATCGCACGATGAACCCGCTGAGACGCTACCCCCACGACGCCCTTCACCCTGAAATCAACGGGCGAAAAACTCGGGCTTTAGCCAACCGTCACAAAGCCCCTATCAGAAGAATCTCAAAGTTTCCCGTCAGTAATTGCGTGTCATGTCGCACTCACGGCTGCGAATTCTCTACAATTCATTCGCCCCTGGTGGGTGGCCATCCGGGCTGCCCCCATCGTGTCCCAAGGAGTTAACTGGTGTTTTCACTATTTGCCGCAGAAGGCGGATGGCAGACATTCACTCTCAAAGGTGGTGAGTGGGCTGTTTTGTGGTTATCCGCAGCAGCTGCGCTTCTCGCCCTCGGAGTCGGATTCTTCCTCGTCCGTAAAGTCCTCGCTGAAGATCAGGGTTCGCCCAAGATGCGCGAAATTGCCAAAGCCATTCAAGAAGGAGCCTTGGCATACCTCAAACGCCAGTTCAAGACCATCGCGGTCATTCTGGTTCCTTTGGCGATCATCGTGTTCGTCACCTCGACCAAGATCTTGAAGCCGGACGACACGGTCGCTTTGTCCTTTGGCCAAGCTGGATTGTGGCGCACCGTCGCCTTCGTTTTGGGCTGTTTGGCCTCGGGATTGACCGGTTACATCGGCATGACCTTGGCCACCCAGGGCAACGTTCGTACCGCTGCTGCCGCTCTGAGTGGATCCATGCCCCGTGCCCTGACCGTTGCTTTCCGCACGGGTGGCGTGGCTGGCATGTTCACCGTTGGTCTCGGCTTGCTCGGCGCCACCGGCATCATCATGGCCTTCCAGAACACTTCCTCGGTGATCCTTGTGGGCTTCGGCTTCGGTGGTTCGCTGTTGGCGTTGTTCCTTCGAGTTGGTGGAGGAATCTTCACCAAGGCCGCTGACGTCGGCGCCGACTTGGTGGGCAAGGTCGAAGCAGGTATTCCTGAAGACGACCCCCGTAACCCCGCAACCATCGCCGACAACGTGGGCGACAACGTGGGCGACTGCGCCGGTATGGCCGCCGACCTCTTCGAGAGTTACGAAGTCACCTTGGTGGCCTCAATCATTCTCGGTGTGGCTGCGTTCAACTCAATTGGCCTCAACCCCGCCCTTGGTTTGGTGTTCCCCTTGGCAGCCCGTGCCATTGGTGTGATCGCCTCAATCGCCGGCGTTTTCGCCGTAAAGGCCAAAGAAGGCGAAACTGACGCTCTGAAGCCCATCAACCGTGGCTTCTTGGTCGCTGGTCTTTTGACTCTGGCTGGAACTTTGGCTTTGGCCCTCGGATACGTGGGCAATGGCGAGGGAATCCAGAACGAAGACGGCACCGCGGTCCTCTTGAGTGGCGCCGGCTGGCGCGTCTTTGGTGCAGTAGCCATTGGTTTGATCTTGGCCCAGTTGGTCTCACGTCTGACCGAGTACTACACCAGCACTCATTACCGACCCGTTCAGGAAATCGCTGAGTCATCAGAAACTGGTCCGGCAACCGTCGTGCTGTCAGGTACCGCTTATGGTCTTGAGAGCTCGGTGTACGCCGTTGTAGCGATTGCTATCGCGATCGGTGCAGCTATCGGCCTCGGTGGCGGCAACCTCACTTTCAGCTTCTACCTTGTCGCCTTGTGCGGTATGGGCATGTTGGCCACCACCGGAGTCATCGTTTCTGAAGACACCTTCGGACCCGTCAGCGACAACGCTGCTGGTATCGCCGAAATGTCGGGCGAATTCCACGGTGAACCAGCCAAGATCATGGTTGCTCTCGACGCAGTGGGTAACACCACCAAGGCTGTCACCAAAGGCTTTGCCATTGGTTCAGCGGTGATTGCGGCTGTGGCCTTGTTTGCTTCATACATTGAAACCGCTGGTGCAAACCTGAAGAACTCAATCGGCGAGCCGCTTGTTGACACCGTCACCAACCTTGCTGATGGCGTCTTCAAGTTGCCAGAACTGGCGATCAACGTTGCTGAGCCCAAGGTCTTTATCGGCCTGCTCATCGGTGGCGCGGTTCCGTTCTTGTTCTCAGCACTTGCTATTCGCGCCGTTGGCCGTACTGCTGGTGTTGTTGTTCAAGAAGTACGTAATCAGTTTGCTGACGGCGGCATCATGGCCGGCACCAAGCAGCCTGACTACGGCCCCGTGATCGACATCTGCACTAAGGCATCCTTGCGTGAGCTCACCACACCGGCGTTGCTGGCCGTGTTGGCTCCCGTTGTCATTGGTTTCGGTATCGACTGGAAGGCTCTCGGCGCATTCTTGGCCGCGGTCATCTTGGTCGGTCAGTTGATGGCCAACTACCTCAGCAACGCTGGTGGTGCTTGGGACAATGCCAAGAAGTACATCGAAGATGGCAACCATGGTGGCAAGGGCAGCGAGTCTCACAAGGCAGCAGTCATTGGTGACACTGTTGGTGACCCGTTCAAGGACACTGCTGGCCCAGCATTGAACCCACTCATCAAGGTGATGAACTTGGTGTCATTGTTAATTCTTCCGGCAATCATTACGCAGGCCGACAACAACATCCGCTACGTCATTGCTGGCGTCGCATTGGTTGTTCTCATCGGCGCAGTGATCTTCTCTGGTCGTCAAAGTGGCGGAATCGCTACCTTGAACAAAGAAAAGGTTGCTGCTCACTGAGTGGTCCATTCAAGAAGTCAGTCGTCAGACTGGAAAGAGGCGCCCGCAAGGGCGCCTCTTTTGTTTGTACGGATTATCAAGCACCCCAAAAAATGTGACCTGAACAACTAGGGTCATCACATGCTCGCATTATTTGATATCGAATCGTGGCTCGACAAAGGTGGACTGTTACTTCTCGCAGCCATCGTGTTTGCCGAATCAGGATTGCTGATTGGTTTCTTTCTGCCTGGTGATTCGCTGCTCTTTATTGCTGGCTTCTTGTCATCAACTGCCGGAGGCAACGTACTTCCATCGTTACCCATCGTTGCCCTCGTCACTTTTGCTGCAGCCGTCATCGGTGACCAAGTCGGTTACCTCTTTGGACGCAAGGTCGGACCGAGTTTGTTTGACCGGCCGCAAAGCAAATTCTTTAACCCGCGAAACATTGATAAGGCTCACGCGTTTCTTGAGAAGCACGGATCCAAAACCATCGTGATGGCGCGCTTTGTTCCGATCGTACGGACATTTGCTCCCATCGTCGCTGGTGTTGGAAAAATGAATTACCGCACCTTTGTCATCTACAACATCATTGGTGGCGCACTCTGGGGCATCGGAATCACAACTCTTGGCTACTTCTTAGGTGAGGTGTCGTGGATTGAAAGCAATATCGAAATAGCCCTGATTTTGATCGTCGTCATTTCGGTGCTTCCTATGGCCATTGAGATTTGGCGCCACCGTCGCGCTCAACACAACTGATTGTTTTCGCTGGCAGAATAACCACCATGAGTACTAGCCCAGTTCGCTATTTGAGCCTCGAGTGGATCGATGCACTCACTCAGGCTGTCGCATCAAATGAAGCGATCGCTGCAATCGCCGCCGAACATACGGTTGGCATAACGCAAACTGTGACAGGCGGACCCGAGGGTGACGTCACATATCACTTGCAAGTCACCAATGGTCGCGCCAGCTTTGGCCCTGGTGCTGCATTTCCTGAAGATGTTCGCTTTGAACAAGATTGGGAAACTGCAACCGCAGTCGCAACCGACAAGCTCAATGCTCAACAAGCTTTCATTACTGGGCGTATTCGCCTCTACGGCAATCAAGAAAAATTGGTTGCTAGTACACCAGTGTTTGCTGCACTCGATCAAGTGTTTTCTACGGTGCGTACATTTACCGAATACCGCTAAGCAGTTCGTTATTTCTTTGAGGAAATAACTGCCAAGGCAACACCGCACAATGCTCCGCCGACTAGATACGGCGAACCAATTGACACGTGGTCGTACAACACGCCAGCAATAGCCGGGCCCGCAACTCGCCCCAACGCATTGACTCCTTGTTGAAAACCAAGAGCCTCACCCCGACGATGATCGGGAACACGACCCGATACCAAACTCGACAAGTTGGGAGTCACGAGTCCTTGACCAACCGTCAATAAAGCCAAGGCCACGATCAAGAGCGACCACGATTCCGCGATCGACAAAACGATTAAACCCGAGCTGTTAAGAACTAAACCAACTTGCAACGAACGTTGGGTTCCTAATTTGGCGTTAATGGGTCGAATCAATCCGCCTTGTACACCGACCAAGACAATGCCAACGCCGACAAAGATTGCTGCGACTCCGCCTTCAGTTAAGCGAAAACGATCACCGGCAAGTAACGAAAAAGTCGCTTCAAATCCGCTGAACGCAACGATGGCCGCAAAGCCCGCAACGGCCAATCCCCATAAACGAACTTTGACCCCTGCATCGTTCTTGGCGGCGGCACGGGCTGCCTCACGAACATGCGCAGGTCGGGTTTCGGGTAAGCGACGCCATGCCACCGCTGCATTAATCAAAGCGACGGTGCCGGCAACGAAAAACGGAATATGTTCGCCGCCCAACGATGCCAATCCACCGAGTGCCGGGCCAACCACAAATCCGACTCCAAAGGCAGCGCCTAACAGTCCTAACAAGCGAGGTCGTTCTGAAGGTGGAGCGAGATCGGTGACTGCACCTTGAGCGACAGCAACACTTGCGCCCGAGGCTCCATCAAGAATGCGACCAAGGTACAAGACCCATAAAGCACCGGCTGCGCCGGTCACAAATGATCCGATCGCTGTACCAAGCAATGAAATCATGATGACTGGCTTACGACCAATGCGATCGGAAAGACGTCCGAGGATCGGCGCAAAAACTAATTGGGCCAACGAAAAGGAAGCAAATAGCAATCCGACTTCAAGTCCGCTCGCACCGAAACGTTCGGCGTAACGACCCAAGATCGGCACAACGATGCCGAAACCAACAAGATCAAGAGCAACGGTCAGCCAGATTGTCCCAAAACCTTGGGGCAACGGAACTTTGGCAGCCTTGTCACGATGGCCTACGGACTTCTTCAACACGATGTTTCACCATACGTCAACGACGTACGGTGGTGCCTGCTTTATTCGTTTCAACGATCCATCCGGCCGCAGTTAACTCGGCGCGCAAGGCGTCTGCACTCGCAAAATCTTTAGCAGCACGCGCTGCGTCAAGCGCCAGCGCCTTTTCGGCGATATCTGCAGGAATATCAGAAGCTTGTTTGAGCTCTAAACCAAACGCACCACAAATTTCATTCACTGCCGCTGCTAACGATGCAGCATTCTGATCGCTGGCATCAAGTGCCGCATTCGCCCGACGAACGGTCTCAAAGAGCAATGCAACAGCTGACGAAGTATCGAGATCGTTATCCATCAATTCGCGAAACTTAGCGATGACTTCAGAATCTGGAGTGGCGCCTAGCGCAACTGCCGCAGTTCGTGCGGCAAATGAATCAAGCCCGGCTAACGCGTTGACCGAAGCATCAATGTTGTCTTGCCCAATACGAACTGGACCGCGATAATGCGTTTGCAACAAAACCAAGCGATATGCACGCGGGTCGTAATGCTCTAGCAAATCAAGAAGGTTGGCCACATTGCCCAAACTCTTCGACATCTTCTCGCCTTCGGTGTCAACGACGAAACCGTTGTGCATCCAGTGATTCGCAAAGGTCTTCCCGAGGGCGACCGCTTGCGCACGTTCGTTTTCGTGATGCGGGAATTTCAGATCCATTCCTCCGCAGTGAAGATCAAAACCTTCACCCAAGATGTCGAGGCTCATCACAACACATTCGCTATGCCAACCTGGTCGACCATCGCCCCAGGGTGATGACCACGCTGGTTCGCCTGGCTTACTGAACTTCCATAACGCGAAGTCGGCAGGATTCTTTTTGTTGCCAGCGCCAAACACTTCGCGATCGCCGCCACCCGACAACATGTCATCAAGGCTCTGATGGGCAAGTAACCCGTAGTCGGGCACGTTTAAAACATTGAGATACACGCCATCTTCAGTGACATACGCGTTGTCTAGGCCAATGAGTTCTCCAATCATGCTGACCATGGAATCAACGTATTCAGTCGCGTGCGGCACGTCAGTTGGGCGTAGAACGTTCAGTTTGCCCATGGCTTTGAACCACACGTCTTCACACTTGTGGGTGATTTCTTGCCACGGACGACCTTCTTTGTTCGCCCGATCAATGATCTTGTCGTCAATATCGGTGATATTCGAGACCAGACGGACTTCGAGGCCCGACCATTCGAGGTAACGCCGCAAAATGTCGTACACCAACGTGGCTCGACCGTGACCAAGGTGAGGCGGACCATAGACCGTGGGGCCGCACAAGTAAATACCGACTTTTCCGGGCGTGCGCAAAGCGAGTTCGCGGACCTCTGAAGTTGCGGTGTCATACAGCCTGAACATGAGAAACGAGCCTACGCCCCCATGGCCAAGACACCTATAACCTGCAAGCCATGGCAGTGACCGATTCGGCCTTTGATCCGACCCAGATTCCCGAAAAGCCCACCCTTGACGGCATTGAAGCCGTTTGGGCTCAGCGTTGGCAAAACGACGGCGTTTACGCCTTCAATCGTTCAGCATCTCGTGATCAGGTGTATTCAATTGACACCCCGCCTCCGACAGTCAGTGGTTCGTTGCACATGGGTCATGTGTTTTCGTACACCCACACCGACACCATTGCGCGTTACCAACGTATGACTGGTAAGTCAGTTTTCTATCCCATGGGATGGGATGACAACGGTTTGCCAACTGAACGTCGAGTACAAAACTTCTTTGGTGTTCGTTGCGACCCAAATGTCGCCTATCAACCCGGTTTCACTCCCCCATTTCGTGGCGACCCGCCCAAGGACCACCAACCCATTTCCATTTCACGACCCAACTTCATTGAGTTGTGCGAAGAACTCACACACGAAGACGAAAAAGTCTTTGAAGATCTCTTCCGTCGACTTGGACTTTCCGTTGACTGGGATTACCTCTACACCACCATTGAAGACCGCAGTCGTCGCGCCAGTCAACGTGCCTTCTTACGCAACTTGGCTCGCGGCGAGGCGTACACGCAAGAGGCTCCAACGCTGTGGGACGTTGACTTCAAAACTGCAGTAGCTCAAGCCGAACTTGAAGATCGCGAACGTCCAGGCGCTTATCACAATGTTGCGTTTGCTCGCTCTGACGGTCAAGGCGATGTCGTCATTGATACAACACGACCAGTTTTGTTGGCAGCGTGTGTGGCACTTGTTGCTCATCCTGATGACGATCGTTACAAGCCCCTCTTTGGCACAACTGTTCGCACGCCGCTGTACGGAGTCGAAGTTCCCGTACTCGCTCACCCACTTGCACAAATCGATAAGGGCACTGGTATCGCCATGATTTGTACGTTCGGTGACCTCACCGACGTCATCTGGTGGCGCGAACTTAACTTGCCCACGCGCGCCATCATCGGTCGCGACGGTCGCATCATTACCACTCCGCCAAACGGACTTGATTCCGCAAGTGGTCTTGCGGCATACGAACAAATCGCTGGTTTATTCATCAACCAAGCCCAGACAAAGGTTGTGGAAATGTTGCGCGAAACCGGAGCAATGCTCGGCGAACCGCGCGCCATCATGCACCCCGTCAAGTTTTTTGAAAAGGGCGATCGACCGCTCGAAATCGTGACGAGTCGCCAGTGGTACATCCGCAACGGTGGACGTGACACCGATCTTCGCGGTGCACTCTTGAATCGCGGCGAGAACTTAGTGTGGCACCCCGACCACATGCGTCATCGCTACTCAAATTGGGTTGAAGGACTCAATGGCGATTGGCTCATTAGTCGCCAGCGTTACTTCGGTGTGCCTGTTCCAGTTTGGTATCCAGTTGATGCCGAAGGTGAAACAGTTCATGATTCACCGATCGTTCCAACCGAAGACATGTTGCCTATTGATCCGTCAACTGATGTCCCACCCGGATACACCGCCGATCAGCGCAATCAACCCAATGGATTCATTGGCGATCCCGATGTCATGGACACTTGGGCCACCTCATCGCTGTCACCGCAGATCGCTGGAAAATGGGAAGATGATGCCGATTTATTTGGGCGCATGTTCCCCATGGACTTGCGTCCACAAGGACACGACATCATTCGTACGTGGTTGTTCAGCACGGTCGTTCGTTCGAACTTTGAACACGATTCGCTTCCGTGGAAGAACGTTGCATTATCTGGCTGGATCCTTGATCCCGAGCGCAAAAAAATGTCGAAGTCAAAGGGCAACGTTGTCACACCCAGTGACTTGTTTGAAAAGGTCGGCTCGGACGCGGTTCGTTACTGGGCCGCTTCAGCTCGTCCTGGCATCGACACCGCGTTCAGCGAAGATCAAATGAAAGTTGGCAAGTAGTTGGCAACAAAGTTGCTCAACGCGACCAAGTTTGTTTTGACTTTCCCGCAACCAGATGTTGCAGCCAAGCCCACCAACCCTGTTGATCTGGCGATGTTGGCACGTGTCAGCGAA
>CALPPJ020000028.1 GCA_943325425.2 Bifidobacterium breve
CAGATGCTGGCGACGATCAGTTCTCTGTCGCCGCAGACGGAATTTTGCCTGAAAACCTTCTCACAATTTTCGAAGATCCGAAGTTCGAGTCGCGTCGCCAAGACGGCTACGACCCGTACGTTACGTATACAGCTTTCAATATTAAGAAGGTTGACTGTCTCGAAATTCGTCAAGCCGTATGGTTGGCGCTTGATCGAGAGGCTCTTCGTACGGCAGCTGGTGGACCATACACCGGTGACTTCGCTGACGGTTTCATTAAGCCAGCATTGGCCGCTGACTATGCCCCAGGCAAGTTGCTTGAAGGTATCAATGCTGACGGAACTCCGAATGTTGAAGCAGCCAAAGCCAAACTTGAAGAAGCAAAAACAGCTTGCCCTGATTTGTACGATCGAGTCACTGGTGAAGGTTTGAGCTTTGACCACCCTGATACCCCTACCTGGCAGAAGAATGTTTCGATCTGGATCGAATCAGAAAAAGCTGCGGGCATCGTGATCAATTCAAACCCCATTGAACCGAGCAAGTACTACCCGACAGTCATGGACACCGAAGCACAAGGCGACTTGTCACGTGGTGGCTGGGCTCCGGACTGGGCAAATGCTTCAACTGTTATCCCTGAATTGTTCGCCGATGGCGGCTTCAATATCAACCAGAACCAAGAAGATCCGGCTTACGCCCCCTTCCAGGAAAAGGTTGATGCTGCTCGCGCCAACACCGATCGAGCCTCGCAGGGTAAGCAATGGCAAGAACTTAATCAATACGTCCTCGATCAGGCTTGGTCGATTCCTGGGTCATTCACTAAGGCTCAGGACATCTGGGGTTCAAAGGTGGGCAATACCTACCGTTGGGGCCCATTTGGTTCATTCAACTTTGGTGATTTGTTCATTAAGCAGTGATGTAATTGTTGTTGGGGTGGAAATCCACCCCAACAACAATGAGTAAATTCTGCGGGATCCGTCCCAGAAGTTCCGTAAAAAGGGAGATCGCCAGTGATTGCATATGTAACGCGACGAATTTTGTTCGCGGGAGTGCTATTACTGGTGGTCTCCCTATTTACATTTCTACTGTTTGCACTTTTACCAACCGACCCAGCCGCCCTCACATGCGGTAAAGCATGCACCCCAGAACGGATTGAAGCGAACCGAGTTCGACTTGGTTACGACAAACCTGTAACTACTCAATATTGGCTTTTCCTGAAGGGCGTTTTCGCTGGTCGTACTTATGGAGAAGGTCAAGGGGAATTTACTTGCCCGGCACCTTCTCTTGGTTATTCGTTTAGTGAAAAAGACTGCGTTACTACTTTGATTGGTCGAACATTGCCCGTCACCGCATCCATCGCCGCAGGCGGGTTTGCGCTCTGGATGATCGTCGGTATTGGTCTCGGCATGGTTTCAGCTCTCAAACGAGGCCGATGGCCCGACCGAGCTATTTCTATCTTCTCAGTAATAGGGCTGAGTTTCCCGACCTTCTTTCTGGCTCTCCTGCTCTTATTTATCTTTGTGATATGGACGCAGATTTTGCCGTTCCCGTCCTATGTCGCACCTCAAGATGACTTTATTGGATGGTGCAAAGCCCTGATTTTGCCTTGGTGTACGATCGCCATTATTTCAGCGCCTAGTTATATCCGCTTGACGCGTTTTGGAATGTTGGAAACAATGAACGAGGACTACGTTCGACTTGGAATTGCCAAAGGTCTCAAGCGCTCTGTCGTTTTGCGCAAATATGTACTTCGATCAGCTCTCATTCCTATTGTGACGGTGGCTGGGCTTGATTTCGGAATTACCCTAGGTGGGGCAGTGTTTACTGAATCGGTTTTCTCGCTACCGGGCATGGGCAAGTTGTCAATCAGAGCAGTGATTGATTCTGATCTTCCAGTTTTGGTAGCTACCACTTTGGTTGCTGCAGTCTTCATTATCGTTTTCAATCTTTTGGTTGACCTTTTTTATGGCTTTGTCGACCCGCGAGTAAGAGTACGAACATGAGTGATGAAGTACGCAAGGGCGAAGTTGTTTTAGAGGTAGAAGATTTGAGCGTTGGTTTTCCGACTCCTGATGGGTTAGTGCAAGCTGTTAACGGAGTTTCGTTTTCTGTGTCTTCTGGTCAGACACTTGGCATCGTTGGCGAAAGTGGCTCTGGTAAATCAGTAACAGCTTCAACCATCATGGGTTTAACGAATCAAAAATCTGCAAATGTTTTAGGTTCAATCAAAGTAGGCGGTATTGATATTTTGCGTGCCGACGAACCGACGGTTCGAGGATTGCGTGGTCAAGAAATGGCGATGGTCTTTCAAGACCCGATGTCAGCGCTTAATCCGTACTACACCGTCGGCAATCAAATAGGAGAGGCTTACGCCGTCCACCATCCAGGATGCACAAAGAAGGAACGCCGAGAGATTGCTCTCGGAATGTTGAACAAGGTTGGTATTCCCAATCCGATCCAGCGTATTGACGAATATCCTCACCAATTTTCGGGTGGCATGCGGCAAAGAATCGTCATTGCAATTGCGTTAGTTAACAATCCTCGTTTGTTGATCGCCGATGAGCCTACGACGGCTCTAGATGTAACTGTCCAAGCCCAAATTTTGGAGCTCATGAAGTCATTGCAACAAGAATTTGGATCGGCAATTATTCTCATTACTCATGACCTCGGCGTCGTGGCCGAGGCAGTGGATGACGTGATGGTGATGTACGCAGGTCGTTCAATGGAGAAAGCCTCTGTTACGACCCTTTTTGACAATCCGTCGCATCCGTATACGCGAGGTTTGATGGGCGCTGTGCGAAGTTTGGATCACAGCAGCCGAGGCTCATTGCACACAATTCCTGGGTCTCCGCCATCTCTGATTTCTCTGCCAAGTGGCTGTTCATTCCGACCTCGATGTGATCTGGCGGCCAGTTTGGGAGATACGTGTTCACTCAAGGTTCCATCAATGCGACGAGTGGAACCAATCGGAAGTCTGTCCGCATGTCATCTTGACGATCAACAGTTGGTCAATCTCACAAAGAAAAATTTCGCATCATGAGCAGCGAAGTCATTCTTGAAGCCATAGATGTGATCAAGCATTTCCCAACTGGTGCGAGGGGTTTATTACAACGAACGACTGGCACGGTAAAAGCTGTTGATGGTGTTTCTCTTCAGATTTATACAGGTCAGACTTTAGGAATCGTGGGAGAGTCCGGCTGCGGTAAGTCGACTCTTGCTCGCGTTTTGATGCGACTCCTTGAACCAAGTGCTGGGTCAGTTAAGTTGCAAGGCGAGGACATCACACATATCCATGGTCAGCATTTGCGAAAGGTTCGTTCGCAAATGCAAATGGTATTCCAAGATCCGATTGCGTCGCTTAACCCTCGCCACAGTGTGGGAGAGATCATTTCAACTCCGCTCAAATTCCTTGAAGGTCACCACGCAGGAAGTGACAAGGCGCGAGTTCAAGAGCTCATGAATTTGGTCGGTTTAAATCCCGAGCATTACAACCGTTATCCACATGAGTTTTCAGGTGGTCAACGTCAGCGTATTGGGATCGCTCGAGCCATTGCAGTGAATCCGAAAATTATCGTGGCAGACGAGCCGGTGTCGGCATTAGATGTGTCCATTCAGGCTCAGATTTTGAATCTGCTTGAGAAACTCCAAGCTGACTTTGGTCTGTCTTATGTGTTCATTGCCCATGACCTCTCTGTGGTTCGCCACATCGCCGATCAAGTGGCGGTGATGTATCTCGGCAAGATTGTCGAGATCGGCTCTCCTGAAGACGTATACGGGATCACAGCTCATCCGTATACCAAAGCCCTCATGTCGGCGGTGCCTGTAGCAAATCCTCGAATCGCCGCCAATCGACATCGGATTGTTCTCACTGGTGATGTACCGAGTCCGGTGAATCCGCCATCAGGCTGCCGCTTCCGGACCCGATGCCCAAAAGCCCAGGAATTGTGTGCCCAGGATGAACCACTTTTGCTTGATCGCGGACATGGTCATCCCGTTGCCTGCCATTTCCCCGACTGAAGCCACTAGGCTGTACAACCGTGCGTGACATCGTGATGTACATAATGGTTTTGATCAACGTGGTTTCCATGTTTGGCATGGTTGGCACAATTTTGATGCACAGCGGTAAGGGCGGTGGACTGTCCGATATGTTCGGAGGTGGCAGCGGTGCTGGCCTCGGCTCGGCAGCTGCTGAGAAGAACTTGAATCGGATCACTTTTGTTATCGCTTTGATTTGGATCATCTCAATCATTTACCTTGGTTTCCTCCTCACAAACTGAGAGAACAAGCACACATTGTTGGCTGAATTTATGTCGACCGATAGAGTTTCAACACCACGTCGAAGTGGCGGAATAGGCAGACGCGCTAGCTTGAGGGGCTAGTGATCGTAAGATCGTGGGGGTTCAAGTCCCCCCTTCGACACCAACTTTTCTAGGGCTCCAGTCTGTTACGGATGGCCTCAAGTAAAAGAGCAAATTCATTGATTGCTGAGAATTGCGGAAATTCTTTGATGACATTGTCGGGTGCATGGAATAAGAATCCAGCATCAGCTGCCGCGAGCATCGCAGTGTCGTTGTACGAGTCACCCGCAGCGATGATGCGGTAATTCAATGACCTGAAGGCTTCAACAGCATGACGCTTTTGGTCAACCTGTCGCAGTTCAAAGTCGACAATCCGATCATCTTCAACGATTAATCGGTGACAGAACAAAGTCGGCATGCCGAGTTGGCGCATGAAGGGGCGTCCGAACTGCTCAAAAGTGTCCGACAAGATGATGACCTGAGTTTGCTCCCGAAGGGCATTGAGGAAATCTAAGGCTCCGGGAAGAGGTTGCAAGGTCGAAATGACCTTTTCTATTGCGCTCATTGTCAGGTCGTGCTGATCCAGGATCGCTAATCGCTGACGCATCAGGAGGTCGTAATCGGGTTCGTCACGCGTGGTACGTCGGAGTTCGGGTATGCCCGTCGTCTCTGCGACGGCAATCCAAATTTCGGGGACGAGGACGCCTTCAAGGTCGAGCGTCACGATCGTCTGATGAGCTTTCTTGGCAACAACCATGTCTTATTCTCGCAGAAAACTATCCAAGCAAACGACCCAGTTGTTTATGAGAGGAGGGCGTTCTTTACTTTGGACTGAAACCACTCGAGGCCGACCTCATGGCGCGGGCTTAAAGGTCCGGCCTCATAGATACCGCTATCTAAGTTCTTTTGTACGATCTCGCAGATGTATTGATCCTCGTCCAAAATCTCGTTCGACATTGCCACCATTTGTGCAATGTTGTCTTCTGAAGTGTCAAACGCGAAATAGTCGTACACAACATGAGTGCGATCATGTCCGACGGGAATGATTCGCTCAACATTCATCCCAGATGGATAAAGATTGATCGCCAAGTTGGGATACCGAAATAGCCATGCGCCGGCGACTGGTGAGCCATCCGAAGGTTCGCATTCATGCACGCAATATGAATCGTCATGTACTGACACTTTGTAACTTGACATCTTGAGTGCACGGTTAAGAGACGGGTGCAATAACTGCACGTGATAACCCTCGAGGTAATTATCAACGTATGTCTTCCAGTTGCACGCGAGTTCGCGCGTCATGCGCCGAGCGTACGAGAAAGTTTCAACTGGAAAACTCTCGGTCTTGGCGATCAACCCACCAAGCGAGTCGATCAAAGACTGCGCAGGTTCGCCGAGATGAACAAACACCAAAGGTCCCCAGGTTTCAACACGAATCTTCTTCAGTTCTGAATGCTCAGCACACAACGGCTCGTCATTGCCAAAATCACGAGCTGATTTCAGATTTCCGTCCCAGCCAAAAGCCCAACCGTGGTATTTGCAGACCAGGTTTCCGAGAGTCCCTTGACCAGGCCAGGCTAAGACCCCAGCTCGGTGAGGACAAACATTGTGGAATCCGACAATTGAGCCCTCGGGGTCAACCACTAAAAGAATATTGAATCCGGCAAGCTCTCCGGCGAAATATTCGCCTGGTTGCGACAACTCTGCAGTCGTGCAAAACATGATCCATTCATTTGCCCATACGGCTTGTCTTTCAATTTTGAAGGCATCTGGTTCGCGATATGTTTCTGCGCTTAAGGCAAGTTTCATAAACCCATCTCTTTGGCAATGATTGTTTTCATGACCTCTGTCGTTCCGCCGTAGATGGTGGTGATCCGGGCGTCGGCGTAGGTGCGCGCAATGGGGTATTCGCTCATGTAGCCGTACCCTCCAAATAATTGCAGGCACTTATCAGCAACTTTGTTTTGTAGTTCGGTGCACCAGAATTTTGCTGCCGCTGCTTCAGCGGCTGTGAGTTGATCTTCATTAAGAGCCAAGATGCATTGATCAACATAAGCCTGTGCGACGTCAATCGCCGTGCGTTGCTCTGCCAATACAAACTTCGTATTTTGGAAATTGGAAATCGACTGTCCGAAAGCTTTGCGTTCCTTGACGTAGTCAACCGTCCAGTTGAGAGCAGATCTGGCAAATGCCACACCAGCGATAGCAATTGAGAGGCGTTCCTGAGCAAGATTTGAAGTGAGGTAATGGAAAGCACGTCCTTCTTCACCCAACAAGTTTTCAACTGGAACTTCAACATCATTGAAAAAGAGTTCGGCGGTGTCTTGACTGTGCATTCCGATCTTTTCGAGGTTCCGTCCACGTTCGAATCCGGCCATTGAACGTTCAACGACCATTAAGGACATACCCGTATGGCGCTGTGTTGGATCAGTTTTCGCAGCAACAATGATGATGTCGGAGTTGATGCCGTTGGTGATGAAAGTTTTTGAACCATTCAAAATGTAACGGTCGCCGTCTTTGCGTGCAGTCGTTGCAATACTGGCAAGGTCGCTACCGGTGCCGGGCTCAGTCATTGCGATCGCTGTAATCAATTCACCGCTAGCAATACCTGGCAGCCAACGCTCTTTTTGTTCATCGTTACAAATCTCCATGTAGTACGGAGTTGTGATGTCGTTGTGCAAGGTGATGCCTGCACCAGCTCCACCAATACCGGCTGCCGCTAATTCTTCGGCGATAATCGCGTTAAACCGAAAATCCTTGATGCCACCGCCACCGTATTGCTCGGGAATCGCCATACCCAAGAAGCCACTGGCCCCGGCTTTGGCGTACATCTCTCGAGGAGCAATTCCATCTTTTTCCCATTGGGCATAGAAAGGAGTGATCTCTTTGGCTATGAAGCTTCGAAAGCTGGCACCGAAGGCAAGATGGTCATCGTTGTAGAGGGATCGTTTCACCCTCCTATTCTGCCCTTACGCCCAGCCTCCTGCATAAGCCACGAATTGACCTGTTGTAAACCGGCTTGATCCATCAAGGAAAGCCATACAAAACGCGGCGAATTCAGTCATTGTGCCCAAACGCTTCATGGGTACCTGCGACTCAATCTTGGCGCGTACCTCTGGATCGGAGGCACCAGACGCCTTCAGAAAGGCGGGGAAATCCATAAAGTTGGTCCCGACGGCATTCACCTGCACACCAGTGCGGGCAACTTCATCGGCAACGTTCTTCACCAACATGGACGCTCCAGCTCGGGCGGCCGAATAGAGGGGAGCGCCTGGCGTCGGTCGAGCCGCTGAGGCACTGGTGATGACCAGCACCTGACCTTGACCCTGCGGCGTCATTTTTGGAACAACTGCTTTCATGAAGTTGTAGGGGGCTTCAACGCAGCCCACAAGTACTGAACGAAGATCCTCAAGCGACGAATTCACAAAGCGACCAGTGACAATCTGCCCAGAAAACATGACGGCGGAGTCAATGCGACCAAAGATAGTGAGTGCTCGTTCGACCAATAGATCCGAATTCTGCGGCTGCGCAAGATCTTGAACGTTGGGTACGACTTCAACACGTGCGCCTATTTGGTCCAATTCTGCGACCAAATCAGCAGATGCATTTCCGACGACTAGGTCAAATCCGCGACGGGCCAAATGGCGGCAAAGTTCGGGTCCGACATAGAAATGGCCGTCTGCGACGATGGCAACGGGTCGAGAAGTTGATGGGGAATCTGTGGTCATGTGCCGAGGGTAGGTAGTGGCAGGGCTATTGTCAATACTTGTGAAAGATTACGAAGGCTTTACCGGAAAAATTGGTCGAACTGTTGCCGAGTCGGAGGCTGCCTGGCCGCCAAACAAGCACCCTGGCGAAAAGGCTCCCAATGTCATCGTGATGTTGTTCGACGATTTGGGTTTCTCGCACTTGGGATGTTTTGGTTCAACCATCGACACTCCAAATATCGATCGATTGGCAGAGCAAGGTCTTCGTTACACGAACTTCCATGTCACCCCATTGTGTTCGCCGACGCGCGCTGCTCTTCTCACTGGGCGTAATCATCATGCGGTTGGAATGCGCGGAGTTTCAAACTTCGACTCTGGTTTCCCGCACATGCGCGGACAGATTTCTAATCACGCAGCCACTGTCGCCGAAGTCGTTCGCGAAGAGGGCTACACCACATTCGCTTTAGGTAAATGGCACTTGTGCCCGATGGTCGATGCCTCTCCCGCAGGACCATACGATCAGTGGCCGTTACAACGAGGCTTCGATCGCTTCTATGGTTTCCTTGACGGTGAGACCGATCAGTTCTATCCAGAGTTGGTGTATGACAATCATTGGATTGAACCACCAGCCGGACCCGATGATGGCTACCACCTCACCGAAGACTTGGTTGATCACGCCATTTCATTTGTGCATGATTCAGTCGGAGTTCGACCCGATCGTCCATTTTTTATGTACCTAGCCTTTGGCGCAACGCACGCACCGCATCAGGCCCCTCCCGAGTTCATGGCAAAATATCGCGGGGCATTTGACGAAGGCTGGGATGTCTTTCGAGATCGATGGTTCGCGCGTCAGAAAGAACTCGGGTTATTGCCCGAGGACACAAAATTGGCTCCACGCAATCCCGGAGTTGAAGCCTGGGACACATTGTCAGAGAATCAACAACGCCTCGCGTGCCGATTGCAAGAGGCTTATGCGGCCTTCCTTGATCATACCGACGTTCAAATAGGTCGTCTGTTGGCTTCTATTGAAAAACTCGGTCTCGATGACAACACCATGATCGTCTTGCTTGCCGATAACGGGGCTTCCCAAGAAGGCGGGCCATTCGGTGTGCTCCACGAAATGAAGTTCTTCAACATGATGATTGAAATGCCCGACGAGGCGATTCATCGCCTTGATGAAATTGGTGGACCGCATAGTCATAGCAACTACCCGTGGGGTTGGTCGCAGGTCGGTAATACTCCGTTCAAATTCTACAAGCAGAACACCCATGAAGGCGGAATTCACGTTCCTCTCATCATCAAGTGGCCCAAGGGCGTTAAGGACAATGGCAGCACGCGTGATCAGTTCCACCACGTCAACGACATTGTCCCGACGATTTATGAAGCCATTGGCATCACTCCGCCCGACACGTATCGCGGCCTTGAACAGATGCCAATTTCGGGCGTGGCAATGAACTACACCTTTGATGACAAAGAGGCGAAAACTCGCAAACTCGTGCAGTACTACGAGATGGTGGGACATCGTGGCATCTATGCCAACGGATGGAAAGCCGTGACTCGCCATACACCTGGAGTTTCTTTTGACGATGACGTATGGGAGCTCTATCACGTAGAAGTTGATCGCTCTGAAACACATGACCTTGCAAAGCAAGAGCCAGATCGTTTGAACGAACTCATCGCTTTGTGGTGGGAAGAAGCCGAGACTGAAGGAGTGCTTCCTCTTGATGATCGAGGTTTAGAACTGTTCGGAATCAACTTCAAAAAAAATAGTCCGCACCCAGAATCACGCCAGTACGTTTACCGTCCACCGATGGCGCCGTTGCCTTCACAGGCTTCGGCAGCGATGGGCGGTCGCAGTTGGGATATGGAAGCAGTCGTCGATCGTGGAGACGCTGAGGGTGGAGTTATCTTCGCGACTGGCACGGAGAACTCCGGTTTTAG
>CALPPJ020000029.1 GCA_943325425.2 Bifidobacterium breve
TCGGCAATGTCAAAGTTGTCTGGCGATCAGCACGCACAACATCAATAGGTTCATGCCCGACTACATCAGCACCATAGAGAAAGGCCGCTGAACGATGACTAGCGATTGCCCCGTCGCCCGCCGCAGCGACTGCCGCCGCTATTAAACCTTTTGGATCCAGTGAACGACCGGTCTCTATTCCGATACCGGGCATCACTTCAACAAAAAATCCGTTGGCCCGCGCGGTGCGCCATGAGTGAGCAGAGTGTCCACTGGCGAGGACGACATCGCGATGAATGAGTTGATGCGGTCCAATTGCAAGAGTCCGCAGAATGTCTGGAGTTAAACGAGCCATGCACAACTGTGGGAATCAGCCCATCAGTTGCGGAATAGCATCGATCTGGTCTGGCGAAGTGGCAGAAAACCTCAGTTAATTCCGACCAGATCGCTTACTTTTTGCGGCGGCGTTGACGCTCCATCAAACTGCACCAGTCCCACTGGGCGCCACCCATTGCGGTGACTTCAGCAAGCATCTGGCCAACCATTGACGTCACTGGCAACGGCACATTCATTGACGCGGCCTCATCAAGCACAAGCCCGATGTCTTTACGCATCAACGTGGTCGAGAATCCGTAGTTGTATTCACCGGCCAACATTTTCTCGGCGCGATTCGCCATCTGCCACGACGCCGATGAACCTTGCAACATCACATGAATCACTTTTTGCACATCAAGCCCAGCGGTCTCGGCAAAGTCGAGACCTTCGGCCAATGCTTGGCACACACCAACAACACAAATCTGATTCGTCATCTTGGTGATTTGCCCGGCTCCTGATTCGCCCATCAACGTGATGCGCGCGGCATAAGCCGACATCACCGTTTCAACTGATGCAAATGCTTTCTCGTCGCCACCAGCCATCACCGTGAGCGTTCCATTGCGAGCACCATCAACACCACCAGAAACTGGCGCATCCAAAAACGCTGATCCAACGTCGGTAACTCGGGCCGCAACGCCTCGTGAACCTTCGGCGGAGGTTGTTGAGTGATCAATCCACACTGTGCCCTTGGCTAGTTCGTTAACGATTCCATCGGCAACGGCGAACAATTCACGATCAGCGGGCAACGACGTAATCACAAACTCGCAACCTTGAACTGCATCAGCGGGGCTGGCAACTGCTGCACCACCATTTTCGGCAACCCACTTGTCGGCCATACCCGGCACAACATCACACACCACCACATCGTGGCCACCTTTGGCCAAGTGTGCGGCCATGTGCCAACCCATGCGGCCAATACCAATGAAAGCGATCTTGCTCATGCCGGAACTCCTGGCTTGCCGCGATCGGCCAATGTGAATCCGCCAGCGAGTCGAGCGTGCACTCGTCCACCTACACCCATGGCCAAGATCACCACCATCTCATCGGGCTTTGGTCCATCGGGAACACCCACTTCAATGGCGTCGTAATGACTGCCCACGTAACTCCAATCCATATGCGTGATCGGCACATCAAGACGTGCTCCCATTCCCGCAACTTTTTTGGTGGACGGCACAATTGATGTTCCCTTACCGAGTGCCGCGCGCATGCCTCCGCCACCTGGAATATGCCACATCGCGCCATGCTCAATTTCGCCAGCCGAACCAACGATGATTCCTTTGCCGTATCCATCAATCTTCGACGCGTCTCCACCGAGGTGACCAATCAGAATGTTTCCGAGACGCTCACCGAGTGCGCGCAGTTCATCAACCGCTGGGCTCAGATCATCGACATACTTGCCAACGTACGGATTAGTAACAACCGCGGCGACGGCACCCTTCATTGCAGGTGTCGCAGGAATAGGTCCATTGACCCCTGATGAATGATCGTGAAAAATCTCTTCAACAATCGTGACAATCTTGCGCACTTCGAACAACATGTTCTCTCCCTAGAAAATTGATATGGCGGAGGTGGACGGGAATCGAACCCGCCGGACGAGGTTCACTCGTCCCAACCGCTTTGAAGGCGGCGGAGCCCACCAGGTACCCGGACACCTCCACTATTTAGGGTAGCCACCCCAATCGTTGTGAACGTGCTCACACTTCCCCGTCACATCAATTTTGCGGAGTTTTATGTTCACCATTTTCTCGTCACCAAAGGGTGGCTCCGGTACGTCAGTCGCAGCCGCCAGTTTGGCAATCGTGAGTTCATCCACAACTCGCACACTTTTGGTTGATCTCGCCGGAGATCAGGCCGCGATTTTGGGTCTCCCAGAACCTCCTATTGGTCTCAGCGACTGGGTCAATGAAATGACTCATCACAACTTTGATGAAATTCTCATTGACTGCGATAACAACCTCTTTCTTGCGCCATCGGGCAGTTTTGATTTTGACATTCTGACCGTCAACGCTTGGAAGAATCTTTCGCAAGCCCTCGCACGCAAAGTTGACGATGGATTTAACATCATCATCGACTTTGGCACCGAAGAGATGCCTCTTGCACTCAACAGATTTCCTCATCAGCACTACATCGTGACTCGACCTTGCTATTTGTCACTTCGCCGCGCCGTCAATCTTGAAAAATCATTTTCGGGTGTCGTCGTGATTCACGAACCTGATCGAGTTTTGACAACTAGCGATATTGAGTCAGTACTGAAGTTGAAATGTGTCGCTGAAGTTCCGTACTCCCGAGAAATTTCTCGTCGAGTCGACTCTGGTCTTTTGAAGTCACGCTTACCCATGTCACTTCAAACCGCCCTCACGCCTCTCGTACAACTTGACGTCAATTTATGAAAGCACAGCTACTACCACCACAACTGCATGAATATTTCGCTGACTCAACCGTGACCGACATCTTGGTTAATCAATCAACTGAGGTGTGGATTGAACGTCACGGAATATTGGAAAGGGGCAATGACCTTCAACCGGGTCAAATTGAAATCGCACTTGAACGCATTCTGACTCCGCTGGGACGACGACTTGATCGCCTCTCGCCCATTGTTGATGCGCGGCTGCCCGACGGAACCAGAGTGTGTGCGGTTATTCATCCAATTGCTGTTCATGGCACCACTGCGGCGTTTCGACTCTTCCGACAGGAGGTCTTCGCACTCAATGAATTCTGCGAAGATTCCAACCAACAATTTCTTCACGAAGCGCTTCTCGAACTTTCTCAATCGCAACACAATATTTTGATCACGGGTGCAACCGGTTCAGGAAAAACTTGTCTGGTTTCTTCATTAGTTTCAGATCACAGTGGCCAGACATCGACCCCAAGCGAACGCATTATCGTCATTGAAGACACCCATGAATTGGTGATCTCACATCCACATACCGTGCGACTTGAAGCTCGCAATGCCACTGCCGAAGGCCGTGGCCACATTTCGCTCGATGATCTTTTGCGCTCGGCTCTTCGTCTGCGACCTGATCGTCTGATCGTTGGAGAAGTTCGCGGTCTAGAGGCTCTGACCCTCGTTCAAGCAATGAATACTGGTCATTCGCGCTGCTTAGCAACGATGCATGCCAACTCAGCATTGGACGGATTACACCGGCTTGACCTTCTCACCATGCAGGCAGCACCAGGTTGGACACTGCAAGATGCCCGCCACATGGTTGATTCGGCGATTGATGTTGTGATTCATATGAGCCGTCGACCCTATGGAAAACGCTTGGTCACTCAAATCGCCAAGGTCATCTCGTCGCCGCCCACCGAATCACATCCACCCCGTCTGCAATACATCTTTCGCCACCATGATTCGTAAATTTCAGATGCCTCGCTTATTCGCCCGTCGACAAGCGAGGCGACGCCTTTTGCAAGTCGACCTCTACGGGAACGACAATCTCATTGATGCCTTGTCAACGATGAGCCGCCACACTCGCTCAGGATTATCGCTCGCTGCTTCCTTACAGATTTCTGTATCCGCACATCCGTGCGATCTGCTCGTTCAACTACACAACTTAGTTACGCGCGGTTTCTCACTTGGAAATGCCTGCCGCAAGATCCTTGATGCTCTACCGGAGTCAAAAGCAAACAGTGACTGCATCATGGTGTTGCATGTGATTGCTCTTGCAAATGAAGTGGGCGGAGATGTTGCACAGCAGATTGACGCACTCGTTGACACGCTTGTTGATCGATCGCAAGCAAAGCTTGAACGACAAACTCAGGCCGCAACGGCTACCGCATCGATGCGGCTCATCACATGGTTGCCCGTCATCTGCGGAGCATGGATTGTGAGCGATAGTCCCGCAATTCGACAGGTGCTACTTGCCACTCCACTCGGATGGGCCTGCCTCACGATTGGAGTTGGTCTGAACTTTCTCGGCCGCACGTGGACAAATCGATTGGTGTACTCGTGATCATCGTCTTTGGTCTCATCGCTATATTTTTCTTGTGGAGACGAGCCAAGAAGCGTTTAGTTGAACGTCAAGATCAAGCTGTAACCGACGCATTTCCCGACTGCATTGACCTCTTTAGTGCCGCCCTTCGCGCCGGCTATTCACCTGCGCAGGGAATCAGTTTTCTTGGTCAACATGCGCCGCAAATTCTGCGGCTGCATTTCATTGCTGCGACACGGCGAATTGATGAAGGTGAGAGATTCTCTGAGGCAATGCGACAACTTCAAAGCGAAATCGGCCCAGTGAGCCAACCAATGTGTGAAGTTCTCATCGCCGGCGACCGACTCGGAATTCCAGTTGAAAACTTACTGTTTCAGCTCGGCAGTGAAGCCCGCACCAATCGACGTCGACGTGCCGAAACTCAGGCCCGCCAACTTCCCATACAACTTTCTCTTCCCCTCGTGATGTGCACTCTTCCGTCGTTCATCATTCTGATTATCGTGCCCACCATTGCTGGCACCCTTTCGCAACTCAACATCACTGTGTGAGTGCATTCGCAGCTTTTCCGAAAGGTATTCCTATGGTGCAACTATCACGACGTATCTATATCTATTTTCTGACGCTCACCAAACCAGTTGATACAGATCGCGACTCTGGACAAGCCACATCCGAATACGCACTGGTCATGCTCGCAGCCGCGCTCATTGCTCTCTTGGTGATCGCCTGGGCCACTGGTGGCGGTGGTGCGGGAAAGATTGGCCAACTCTTTGATCGGGTGATCGACAGTGTCACCGCGAAACTTCCATAAATCTCCAATTCATAGAGGACGTGATCGGGGGCAATCAACAGTTGAGTTCGTCTTAACTCTGCCCCTGATCATGATCGCCGTCTTACTCATCGCTCAATTCTTGGTGGTCGTCATCACCCAAGTTCAGGTTGTCAATGCCACACGCAATGCGGTTCGAGCAGCCGCCGTTGCTCAAGACCCCGCGATTGCTGCCAAGAGCGCCGCTCTATTTTCTTTTGGTCGCGACATCAACGTTGATACCAAAGTCACTCAACGTTGGGTCACTGTCACAGCAACGTACGAGCTGAACACTGACCTTCCGTTAGTCGGTCGACTCGTACCCGACCTCACCCTTTCTTCCGACTTTTCAATGCTTCTGGAACCGCCGATAGGTTGACGAGGTGAACTTGTCGAGCCACTCAACCATGATTGACGGCATATACGTCATTGGTTTCGTCGGCGAACTTGACCTGTCAACCCTCCCCCAGTTGAGCGACCTACTCAATAAGGCAATGAATCAAACTCATCAGGACATTGCCCTTGATCTTGACGGCATCACAGTTCTTGATGATGCGGCGCTCGGCATTTTGCTGGGAGCGGCCTCACGGATTCGAATCAATGGCGGACAGATGTATGTGGTTTGCTCGAATCCAAAAATCGTTGATTACTTACAGCGCACCCAACTTGATCGCATCATTCCCCTCGCAAATTCGGTGCACAATATTCCCCGTTCCTAACGTTTGAGGCACACTAGATACGTGGTCGGTGCATCTCGCGAATTTAAAAAAACTGTTTGGGTTCTTGGCGACCAACTTAATCTCGATTTCGCTGCTCTTGCGCAAGCAACTCCAAATACACATCAAATTTTGATGATTGAAAGTTCGGCCAAGTTTCGATCAAAGAAATGGCATATTCAACGAGCACACTTTGTGACCACGTCCATGCGTCGTTTCGCACAAGAACTCCGCGACGCAGGCTTTGATGTTGATTACCGCAAGTCAGCAACTTTGTCTCAAGGCCTTCACGAGCATCGAAGCGAATACTCACCAACAAGTGTTTCGGTCATGGAGCCCGCAAGTTTTTCAGCACTCACAATGGTGCGCGAAAATGAGTGCGAGGTGGTGCGCAGCAACCAATTCCTGTGTCATTACGAGGATTTCGCGATCTGGAAAACACAACTGCTTGAGCGACGTAAGACATTCAAGATGGAAGACTTCTATCGTTGGCAACGTCAGCGTTTGAACTACCTGATGACCGATGACGGTGAACCCGAAACCGGAACTTGGAACTACGACTCGGAGAATCGGCTACCACCTCCCAAAGATGGAAAGAATCAGTGGCCTACTCCACTTGTAAGTGAACTTGACGACATTGACCGTCAGGTCATCGGCGAACTTCGCGATCACTGTGTTGGTCAATCACCAACAGGGCTTTGGGCAACCAGTCGTCACGATGCACTGAAGCGACTCAATCACTTCATCGACGATGTTTTGCCCACCTTTGGTCCACACGAAGACGCAATGGTCTCAAGTAGTTGGCACGTTGCTCACTCGTTGTTGTCTCCCTACCTCAACATTGGCTTGCTCAGACCAGCCGAAGTATGTGATGCAGTGCAAAATGCCTATCGCCAAGGACGTGTTGATATCGCGTCGGCAGAAGGTTTCATTCGTCAAGTCATTGGGTGGCGCGAATACGTGTGGGGCCTGTACTGGTCTTGGATGCCCGAGTACGCCAAACTCAACAAACTTGGTGCGACTCGCGCTTTGCCCCCTCTTTTCACCGGTGAAGCGTCGACAAAAATGAAATGTGTCTCTCAAGTATTGAGTGAAGTTGATTCACACGCTTACGCGCATCACATTCAACGCCTCATGGTGATTGGCAACTTGTGTTTGATCGCTGGCATCAATCCGCAACAACTCACCAACTGGATGTGGGCGAACTTCGTTGATGGTGCCGAATGGGTCATGGTCCCCAACGTTGTCGGCATGTCGCAGTTTGCTGATGGTGGACAAATGGCCACGAAACCGTATGCATCTGGCGGCGCATACATCGACAAGATGAGCAACTACTGCAAGGGTTGCCATTTCGACCGCACCAAGCGCGTTGGCGATACTGCTTGCCCATTCACGACTTTGTATTGGGATTTCATGGCACGCCACGAAGTTGTCTTGGGTAAGAACCCTCGAGTCGCGCAACAAGTTCGTGCAGCGTTCAAACTCAACGATCTACCGGCAGTTCAAGATCGCGCAAAAGTTGTCCTAAAGCAACTGAGTGCCGGCGAGTTATAGGCACTCAGCCTTTGCCGCCGCCTGGCGCCATATTGTTCACTCCATCGGTTCTAAAACTCGGATCATGCTTACGTAATTCGGCCCGTGCAATCGTCATCTTGTGAACTTCATCTGGTCCATCAGCTAAACGCAATGTTCGGATTGCGCTATACATTTCGGCCAAGGGAAAATCTTGTGACACCCCGCCACCTCCGTGCACTTGAATTGCTCGATCAATAATTTTGAGAGCCACATTTGGGGCGGCAACTTTGATTGCAGCAATTTCCATACGCGCACCCTTGTTGCCCGCTGTATCCATCAACCATGCGGCCTTAAGAGTCAACAGCCTGATCATCTCTAGTTCAATGCGCGCTTCAGCAATCCAGTCTTGAATATTTGCACGGTCAGCGAGTCGTTTGCCAAACGTTTCACGAGTGAGCGCACGTTGACACATCAAATCCAAGGCTCGCTCGGCTGCGCCGATTGTGCGCATGCAGTGATGAATCCGCCCTGGCCCTAATCGTGCCTGGCTAATCATGAACCCGTCGCCTTCGTTAGCGATTAGGTTTTGTACTGGCACGCGAGCATTTCTGAATTCAACTTCTCCATGACCTTCAACATCGTTGTAACCAAAAACTCTTAGGTCGCGCTTGATTGTGACTCCAGGTGTATTCACCGGAACAAGTACTTGACTTTGTTGTTTATGAATCGGTGCCGAGGTGTCGGTCTTACCCATGACAATCATGATGTCGCAATTCTTGTGATAGATGTTTGAAGTCCACCACTTCGTTCCGTTCAACACGTAATGATCACCTTCACGATGAATACTCAAAGAAATGTTAGTTGCATCACTCGATGCCACGGAAGGCTCGGTCATCCCGAAGGCGCTACGAATTTCACCATCTAGTAGTGGTCGCAGCCAACGTTGCTGTTGCTCGGCCGACCCAAACATGGTGAGAACTTCCATGTTGCCGGTGTCAGGGGCTGCGCAGTTACACGCCTCCGATGCAATACGTGAGCGACCCATGATTTCGGCGAGTGGTGCATAATTGAGATTGCTGAAGCCATCGCCCCACCAACCTGAATGCGGTTGAAACAAATTCCAGAGGCCTCGCCTTTTAGCTTCAGTCTTCAGTGTCTCCATGATGGGTGGATAAAAGTGTGGGTCGCCTGATTCATGAATCTGTTGGTCGTAGAGCAACTCATTCGGATAGATCCATTCGTCCATGAAGGCGAGTAATCGAGTGCGATATTCATGACAACGTTCTGAATACGTAAATTCCATGAACAAACCGTAGGTTCACGGCCCCACGATGTGCTCCGCCCATAAGCCTGCGCTGATGGGGACCATAGTCACTAACGGCCATAGTCATTCGTTGCTAAAAGAATCCCTCAAGGTTTGCGTTTGCGAAAACCGCGACGATCTTCAACTTTGAGACGCGCCTTTTGTTCTTCTTCAAGTGCGGCTTCTTCGGCGACGAGTCGCTTCATACTGTCGAGTCGACGAGGATCTAGTTTTCCGGCAATCACCGCAGCATTCACCGCACACCCCGGTTCTTCACGATGTTTGCAATCACGAAAACGACATTTTTCAGACAACGCAAAAACATCCGCAAAGGCTCGTTCAATTCCGGTACCGCTTGACCACAAGCTGACCGCACGAACACCCGGCGTATCAATGAGCCACCCTGCCTCACCAACAGGATCAGACGGCAAGGCAACAAGTTGAACAGCAGTTGTCGTGTGGCGCCCGCGTTGATCGCCTTCACGTACAGCGGCGGTACTTTGAACCTGTCCACCAACCAAGGTGTTCACAATCGTGCTCTTGCCCACACCACTTGCACCAAGCAGAGCAACCGTTCGATAACCCTTGGCATATTGCAACAAAGCTTCAAGTCCATCACCACGAATGCCACTCACCACATGAATGTCAACACCAGGTGCGACCGCTTCAAGAGTGTCGAGGCAGTGCTTCACTTCAGCGGCACTCTCCATGAGATCAAGCTTGGTCAAGATCAAAACTGGCGTCGCCCCGCTGTCGAAGGCCAGAACTAGTTCGCGCTCAAGGCGGCGCTGATTAGGTGGCGACACCAAAGCGTGCAACAAGAAGACGACATCAATATTGGCGGCAATCGTGTGCGCCTCAGCCCGTTGGCCTTCAAAACTGGCACGGCGCATAAAGGCGCTGTGTCTGGGTAGGACCATTTCAACCTTTTCACCATCGGCCGACACCACGACCCAGTCGCCCACCGCAACCTCGGCCCCGATGTTGCGGACGCGCACGGGTTCGATGCCCATTGACGGCGGGCCGTACCAAACGGTGCTCCAACCACGGTCAAGACGCGATACTCGACCCGGCAAGTTGGTCCCATCGAGGGCATGCGACTGGTTTTTGGCGACTTCGGAGCGCGTTGAATCCCACGTCACATCCCATGTGACATTCCAACCAAGCGCCATCCGTGGGTCGTTCACATAGGTGACCGTAGCCTCA
>CALPPJ020000030.1 GCA_943325425.2 Bifidobacterium breve
CGAGTGCCGTAAAAAGTTCCGTAGAGGTGAATCTTGATCATGCGGTCCCATTGCTCGTCACTGAGATCAACTGTGTAGTTACCTGGCTCGAGTTCGTCGTAGCGACCTTCCATACGCTTCATTTGGTTCGCCATGTTGATATCGGTTTTGAGTTCATTTCGCGGTGGAGCAATTCCGGCATTGTTAATCAGAACATCAATCCGACCGTGATGAGCGACAACTCGATCGATCGCGGCGTCAAACGATTTGGAGTCCGCCACATCAAAGATTGCCGCTTCGCCCGAAATCTCATCGGCGACTGAACCGGCGGCTGCTTCGTTGACATCGTTCACCACGACATGGGCTCCATCGTCGGCGAACCGCCGCGAAAATGCTGCGCCCATGCCAGAACCTCCGCCCGTCACCACAACAATTTTTCCTTCGAGAGATCCTGTTTTCATGCGTGCCTCCATACGCCGACACTATTTCACAAAGCGCCACACCCACGGCACACCAGCAGGCAAGAACTATGGTGAGATGCATGGCTAATCCCCACGAACCCTCAATGAGCTCCGCGGCTGGTTCAGATCAGCGAGTCTGGGGAATTTGGACCTGGCCAAATTTCATTACCTTGGTTCGCCTCAGTTGCTTACCCGTCTTTTTGTGGCTTCTTCTCGGGCGAGACGATCGGGCTACTGCAGCTTGGATCCTGCTGGCGCTAGGTGCAACCGACTGGGTCGACGGTTGGGTCGCCCGGCGTTTCAACCAGGTCAGCGAGTTCGGCAAGATGTTCGATCCGACCGCCGACCGACTGCTCTTTATCGTTGGCTTATTTGCCATCATGATCGACGGATCGGCGCCGCTCTGGTTCTGTCTATTGGTTTTTGTCCGTGAAGTGCTGTTTGGTGGAACAGTGGCCATCCTCACTCTTTTCTTCAAAATGGAACGCTTCGACGTCACGTATCTCGGCAAGTGGGCCACCTTTTTACTCATGGGCGTTTTCCCCGCCTTTGTCATGAGCGCAAGCGGCATCCGCTTCCACGAATTTTTCGCCGCGGCCGCCTGGATCGCGGGACCGATTGGACTTGCTCTGAGTTACTACACCGCGTGGCAATACATCCCGACAATTCGGGCCAATTTAAGGCGCAATCGCTGAGAATTTCGCCCGTCATTCACCTCTAGAATGAGGTCATGAATGTGCCTGGCGAACTGTTGTATTCCAAGGATCACGAGTGGGTGCAACTCACCGGAACAATCGCTCGAATCGGAATTACCGATTTCGCCCAAGACGCTCTCGGAGACGTTGTGTTCGTTCAAGCACCAACGCTCGGAGCCAATGTGACCTCAGGTGACTCCATCAGCGAGGTTGAGTCAACTAAGTCAGTCTCTGACATCTACGCACCTGTAACTGGCGTGGTCTCAGCAGTGAACGACGCACTCGACACCGACCCGAGCCTCATCAACTCCGATCCCTACGGCCAAGGTTGGATCTGTGACATTGAGGTTGCGGCCGACTTTGACTCGGCACATCTTTTGTCAGCGGCTGCGTACTCTGAATTTGTGGCAGGCTGACGACATGCCGGTTTTTTGTCAAAAGTGTGGTCACCGCAATGCCAGTGATTCATTTTTTTGTAGTTCATGTGGTTCGGCACTTGAAGTAGACGGAGATAAGACCGTCGTCATTGCCAAAGTTGATCAGTTACAAGATGCACTTGGTCCTCAAGACAATGCGACCATTGATCTTCGTACCTTGCCGAAAAGTTCAGCCACGTTAATGGTGCGATCTGGCCCACAAGCCGGCGAACGATTTGTGCTCGATACTTCAATGACACGCCTTGGTCGCCATCCTGACAGCGAAATTTCCCTTGATGACATTTCGGTCTCGCGACGCCACGCCGAAATTGAACGACACGGCCAAGAGTACGTCATACGCGACTCTGGTTCGCTAAATGGGACCTACGTCAATCAGCAGCGAGTTGATTCGGTCGTGCTACAACAAGGCGATGAAATTTTGGTTGGTCGCTTTCGTCTCATCTTCTTAGGACCGGTTGAAGCATCGTGACTCAGCGGACGACTGCTGAACGCCCATACCTGTCCATCGGAGAGGTACTCGGTCTCCTTCTTGAAGAGTTCCCTGATATCACAATTTCAAAGATTCGTTTTCTGGAAAGCCAAGGATTAATCGTTCCCGAGCGCACGGCTTCGGGTTATCGGAAATTTTACGACGAAGATGTTGAACGCCTGCGCTACATCTTGACTGAGCAAAAAGACAAGTTCCTTCCCTTGCGCGTCATTAAAGATCGTCTTGACACACCACCGACAGGTATCGATCGTCCCGAACCGCAACGCAAAGGTTCACAACGTCCGGAACCAAATCGTCCAGAACCACGCGGCATCAAAAATGTATTGTCAGCTCAAGAGATGGAGGCGCTGGACACCGTTGAACTTGATGGCGACGCAAACGAAGAGACCACCGTTATTCCTGACACCAAGACTCATCCGGCTTCACGCGCTCCCAAAGCATTCCCCATCGTGACCGATCGCCAAAGTCAGAATGCCGCACGACGTCCCGCGTTGCCCGACCCTTCAGACGCGGTTGGACGTCCGGCTACATATAGCCGTGCCGAACTGCTCGAACTTTCGGGACTCGACGAAGCCATATTGAAAGATCTTGAAAGCTTCCACCTCGTGACAGCTCGTCAGTTGGGCAACCAAGGACTCTTTGACGAACACGATCTGGCAATTGCCGAAGTCGCTCGCGGATTTGCCGAAGCTGGCTTTGATGTCCGCCATCTCAAAGCCTGGAAGATTTCGGCCGAACGTGAAGCTGGCTTGTTTGAACAACGAGTACTGCCGGTCTTACGTCGTCGTTCACCCGAGTCGCGCCAAGAGTCAAATAATCTGCTCGACGATCTCAGCGATCTTGGCGGCCGATTACGCGCCATCTTGGTAGCCCGCGCCGTAGCGCCTCTCCGCGATTCGCGTTAATCAGAATTAACACGGTCTGCAATTAGCCACGGGCATCTGGGGGAGTACCATCGGCTTATGGCCTCTTCCGAACTCGCCCCTATGGAACTCGTCGGCGTGCGTCGAGATATTGCTGGCAATATCCCCGTGGTTTTTCTTCGTGAACGCAGTGGCGAACGCCGATTACTACCGATTTATATTGGGCAACCTGAAGGCGCGAGCATCCAGTGGGCTATGGAAGGTCGCGAGACCACGCGTCCACTGTCTCACGATTTGATCGTCAACATTTTTGGGGCCCTCGGAGCGGTCCTCGACAAAGTTGTGATTACTGAAGTGAATGAGGGCATCTTTTTCGCGGAGTTACATCTGCAGTCGCGATCTGGCCCGGTCGTCGTTTCAAGTCGACCATCTGACGCCATTGCAGTCGCGGTGCGTGCTGGTTGCACGATTTATTGTGAAGGCGAAGTACTTGACATCGCGGGCAAGCTCGTTCCCCAGGGAGACGAATTTGATGATGATCTCCACGAATCAGACGATCTTGAGGACAGCCTCGAAGAAGATTTAGCCACTGATGACCTCGTCGACGAATTCCGTGACTTCATTGACAGTATTAACCCCGAGGATTTCCAGTCCTGAGCAGGGATAACAATTTTTCTCACGACGACTATGCCACGAGAGTTGATGGTTGTCCCTGAGCGCCGTACCCTGCCACTGATGAACGCACAGGTCTCAACCTTTAGTGGAACCCAAGCCTGTGACATCGTCGGTATTACCTATCGGCAACTCGATTACTGGGCTCGCACCCAATTGGTGCGTCCGGCCGTTCATGAGGCCACCGGAAGCGGCAGTCGTCGTCATTACAGTTATCGCAACTTGCTTGAACTGCGAGTCGTCAAAAGCTTGCTTGATGCTGGAATCAAACTGGAATCAGTTCGCGAAGTTTTCAACTATCTCGGCCAACAAGAACAAGCAGATATCACCTCGGCCCATCTTGTGATTAGCGGTTCGTCAGTAATTTTATGTCAAGGCGATGACCTCATTGACGTAGTTCGGCGAGGTCAAGGTGTACTGAACCTTTTGCCTCTGGCTCAAGTCAAGGATCAAGTTGATGGTCAATTAATCGCCTTGTATCCACAACTTGTCGAACCCGCAGTGACCGATCTACGTAAGATCGGTTAATGCTCAAATATTCACCACTCGACGCTGAACATCGAGCCTTAGATGCTCGAATGACTCCTTTCGGTGGTTGGGATATGCCCCTGCAATATGCCGGCGGAACTTTGTCTGAACATTTGGCTTGTCGCCATGACGCGGTGGTCTTTGATGTGTCCCACCTCGGAACCGTTCGCGTTGAAGGTGCTCACGCATTTGACATCTTGCAAAAGTCGCTCACCAACGACCTCAACAAAATTGCGCCAGGCCGGGCACAGTACACCCATTTACTTGACCCGACTAATGCCTCGGTACTCGATGACATCATTGTGTGGTGGATTGCCGATCAGGTTTTTGATGTCATGCCCAATGCATCAAACACTGATGACGTCATTGCCGCAATCGGGGGAGTCGACACCACTTCAACTCGTGCGGTACTTGCCGTGCAAGGTCCAAACGCCCGCACAAAAGTGGCGACCTTCTTTCCTGAAGCCGCAGCAGTTGGAAAATTCAAAGTTGCCCAATGTTCGTGGAATGGCATTGCGTGCACGGTTGCCGGAACCGGCTACACCGGCGAACAGGGAATCGAAATAGCCATTCCCAACGCCCATGCCGCGTCCTTATGGCAAGCACTTCTTCAAGCTGGTGTGCAGCCATCAGGGCTTGGCGCACGCGACACTTTGCGCCTTGAGGCAGGTTTACCGCTGCATGGACATGAACTTGGCCATGGCATCACCACCCTGCAGGCGAACCTTGAATGGGTCGTCTCATGGACCAAAGGTGATTTCATCGGGCGGGCAGCACTTACTCAAGAAAAACAAGATGGCGTGGCGCGTGTACTTCGCGGAATCGCGACCGAAGGTCGCCGACCACCGCGCGCTGAATGCAATGTGGTTGCGAATGGCAAAGTCATCGGTGTCGTCACGAGCGGAAACTACTCACCAATTCTTGAACACGGAATCGCTCTTGCGCTGATTGAACCGTCCTACAAAGTTGGAGACGTGGTTGCAATCGATGTTCGCGGCAGTGAACTTCCTGGCCGAATTGTTGAACTGCCGTTTGTGGCAAAAAAGTAAACGTCGAACGAACTATTGAGCGCTACGAATTAATTAGCTGTTGGCTTCATGCCGAACATGCCGCCCGCGACTTCGGCAAACTGTGCCAGTGGACCAAGGCGGCCTGCAAGATCACCCAAGGTTGAGACGGCCTTGGTGACATCAGCGGGCAACGTACCGATTTGGTCAATGACTCCGTCAACCTTCTTCAGAGTTGACTTAGCTTGTTTCGCCGACGCTTGTACAAGTGGAACGATCTCAGCAACTGGACCTTCAATTTCATCCAGAAGGGCATTCACTCGACGAGCAACCTTGTTGAGTTCGGTCATGGTGTCATTAAATGTGCCAATCGACTGCACGATGTCACCAGTGACATGCATGACTGTTTCAACCATGCGACCAATTGCCATCACCGGACTCGCTCCACCGAGTAGGCCCAAGAGATCGTTCATACCTGGAATCGATGAATTCGATGCTGAGTGAGACGAGGTATCGGCTGTTGGCTCAGTCTTCGGCGCAGTTTTTTTGGTTGCCATGACCGTCAAACTATCTAGACATCATCACGAAGACGCATAAGCCTCAAGCGGGGCACAGGTACAGACCAGATTGCGGTCACCGAACGCTGCATCAATCCGACTGACGGGCGTGTGATAGCCGTACGACCCGGACAACGAGGGCGTACCAGCCGATCGGGGGTACGAACGATTCCATTCGCCAACGAGATCAGCAACGGTGTGGGGAGCATGGCGTAGTGGACTGTCCTCAACGGCAATCTCTCCCGACGCAATCTGATCAATCTCGACACGAATGGCCACCATGGCATCACAGAATCGATCAAGCTCGGCCTTAGTTTCACTTTCGGTTGGTTCAATCATCAACGTTCCAGCGACTGGGAAACTCATTGTCGGCGCATGGAATCCGTGATCCATTAAGCGCTTCGCCACGTCGTCCACCGTGACACCAAAGTCTTTGGTAATGCCGCGCACATCAATGATGCATTCGTGAGCAATAAAGCCATGAGTTCCGGTGTACAAAACTGGGAAGTGCGCATCAAGTCGTCGGGCAACATAATTCGCATTGACAATCGCCATCTCAGTTGAGAGACGGACTCCGCTCGCACCCATCAGCCTGATGTAGGCCCACGAAATCGGCAGGATGCTCGCCGAACCAAAATTGGCAGCCGACACTGGTCCGACAGCCTGCGATCCAATCGGAGCAAGGGGATCGCCTGGTAGGAAATCAGCGAGATGTTGACGCACTGCGACAGGTCCGACTCCTGGGCCACCTCCACCATGGGGGATACAGAAAGTTTTGTGCAGATTCAAGTGACTGACATCTGCGCCGAACACGCCAGGCTGCGCGAGACCAACCAGTGCGTTTAAGTTGGCGCCATCAACGTAGACCTGTCCGCCACCTTCGTGAATGATGCGACAAATGTCGGTGATGCCATCTTCAAACACGCCATGGGTTGATGGGTATGTCACCATAATTGCCGCAAGTTTGTCTCCAGCCACATTAACTTTTGATTGCAGGTCGGTGATGTCGACATTCCCACGGTCATCACAAGCCACCACAACCACTGACATACCAGCCATCACAGCACTCGCCGCATTTGTTCCGTGGGCACTCGATGGAATCAAACAGACTGTTCGTTCACTATCACCACGGCTGCGATGGTAGGCGCGGATTGCTAGCAGTCCCGCGAGTTCACCTTGGCTACCAGCATTCGGTTGCAAACTTACGGCGTCATAGCCCGTGACAGCAATCAACATTTCTTCAAGTTGCTTGATGAGAGACAGATAGCCCTGTACTTCATCAAGCGGAGCGTACGGATGCACATTGGCAAATTCAGGCCACGTCACGGGTTCCATCTCAGTTGTGGCATTGAGTTTCATGGTGCATGAACCAAGAGGAATCATGGTTCGGTCAAGCGCTAAGTCTTTGTCGGCTAATCGACGCAAGTAACGCAACATTTCATGTTCGGTCTGACATGAGTGAAAAACCTTGGCTGTCAAAATTTCATCGGTGCGCACAAGTACCAACGGAATTCCCACATCGGGTGCGTCGAATTTTTCGGGCGACGTTATGTCGTTACAGCCAAATGCTCTCAGAACATCCGCGACAATCTCTAATGTGGTTGTCTCATCAAAGGTGAGACCGATCGTCAACTCATCAACGACTCGGAAGTCCAAATCAAGTGAACGGCCATTATCGATAACGCCGTTCGCGCCTTGTGGAACACGCACCGAAATCGTGTCAAACCAGGTGTCGTGAACCAGTTCGAATCCATTCGCACGAAGTGCTTGCGCAGTGATCGTTGTCAGGCGATTAACGCGGCGGGCTATCCGTTCCAATCCGCTGGGTCCATGCCACGTGGCGTAAAAACCAGCAATGTTGGCGAGCAACGCTTGAGCAGTGCAGATGTTGCTGGTCGCTTTTTCGCGACGAATATGTTGTTCGCGCGTTTGCAGTGCCAAACGCAATGCGGGACGACCTTCCGTATCGGTGCTCACGCCAACCAAACGACCAGGAAGACTTCGCGCATAGGCCTCGGTCGTCGCCATAAACGCGGCATGCGGACCGCCAAATCCCATCGGAACACCAAAACGTTGGGCCGAACCAACTGCGATGTCGGCACCTAGTTGGCCAGGCGATGCCAACAGCACACACGCGAGCGGATCAGTCACGACGACGGCAACCGCACCCGCTGCTTTCACTGACGCGATCGTTGACGACCAATCGTGAATTGAACCAGTTGACGTCGGATACGAAAAAAGAGCTCCGAAGACGTTCGCTGGATCCAGAGCATCAATATCTCCCACAATGAGTTCAATACCCAGAGGCTCGGCTCTAGTCGCCATGACGGAAATCGTTTGCGGATGTGTATCACGATGCACAAAGAAAGTTGCCGATTTTGATTTACTTGCGCGCCGCGCCATCGTCATCGCTTCAGCGGCAGCAGTTGCTTCATCAAGAAGCGAGGCATTGGCAATTGGTAATCCAGTCAAGTCAGAGATCACGGTTTGAAAGTTCAAAAGTGATTCAAGACGACCTTGACTAATTTCAGGTTGATACGGCGTATACGACGTGTACCACGCCGGATGTTCGAGTACGTTTCGCCGAATAACCGGGGGAGTAATCGTGCCGGTGTAACCCATGCCAATCAAACTACGTCGCGGTCGATTCATCAATGCGATCTGTCGTAACTCAGCGGTCACTTCTGATTCAGTCAGCGCACTCGGCAATGGCAAATCATCGCGTAGACGAATCGCTTCTGGCACAGTCCGATCAATAAGTTCGGCCACGGATTCAACACCAATCACTTGCAACATTTCCTGCAAATCATCGGAGTCAAGAGTGCCGATATGTCGACGAGAAAATCCGTCGCGATCAAATAGTTCATCAAGTGAATACGTCGACATGGAAGCTCCAAACAGGTCATGACAAAAGTCGTGTTGTGCTTCCCCCGCTGTCTCTCCACCGAAGTGGACCTGAGAGCTTCGTTCAACACACAGTTGAACTTTCCCCTTCGGTAAGACCTGTGAACAGGTCTATTTTCCAGCGTTGTCTCACCCGTCCGGTCCGTTGGCCTGAGAGATTCCGGGGAGGTTGCTCCTTCGGCGTTGCGATGCTGGCGGCACCGTAACTCTCCCGGTCGGGGTTAACGACACCTTGACCATAGTTCGTCTCCACCGCAAGCAACGACAGGGCAGTAGGTTTCTGATGTGCCGACCATCACCATCTCCGACCCACACGGGCCTCACTCGCTTGCGACCGCCCGTGCCATCGCTACCCCTGTCAACGCAATTGGTGGTGCATTCATGTTGCACCCCGACACGCTGAACCCTGGCAAAGCTGCGGGATATCCGGGTGGATTCTCGTACTACGTCGTCGGCAGGGGAGGAGTGCTCGGCGATGTTGACGCCTCAGTTGTCGTCTCAGCGTTTGCATTCTTTGCGCCGAACCTCATTCGTTCATTGTGGGAGGCCGGTGTCGTCGTTGAAGGCGCCCGCAAAGCCTCCGATCGCTACGCACTGGCATGTGCCGAGTGGGGACGGCAACGACTCGGCACATTCGCCCATGCTGAACGGCTCACTGAACTTCTGGCCACGGTCGTTGATCAGGCTGATCCAAGTGGACTCGCACTCTTTGCTGGTTGGCAAACTCAAGCCCGTGTCGACGACGCACTCGGTCGTTGTTATCAACTACTGCATGTTTTGCGTGAACTTCGGGGGAGCGTGCATATCGTGGCGATCGTTGCTCATGGCATCACGCCACTTGAAGCATTACTCGTCAATCCTGGGTCAGCGGGAGAGGCTCAGGCAAAACGATTCGGCTGGGATGGCGAATTCCCCGATGCTGAATCTTTACAAGCGGCCTTCGCGGCAGCAGAAGAACTCACGAACGCCCTCATGGCACGCCATCTCGATGTCTTGTCCGAAAGCGAACAAAACGAACTCATCATCTTGGTAACTGAAGTCAACGACATCATGAGCCAGTCATCATGAATCAGACATCATGAATCAGACATCATGA
>CALPPJ020000031.1 GCA_943325425.2 Bifidobacterium breve
AACCGCAACTTGCATGCCGTCTTGGATGGCTTTGAACGCGGCACGAACAGCGATTTCAGTTTTACCAAAGCCCACATCACCACAAACCAAGCGATCCATGGGGAAAGGTCGTTCCATATCGGACTTGGTGTCGTCAATCGCCTTTTTCTGGTCGGGAGTTTCGACGTAAGGAAATGAATCTTCCATTTCGAATTGCCATGGCGTATCAATGCTGAATGCATGTCCTTGAGCACTCACGCGCTTTTGATATAGCACCACTAATTCTTGGGCGATTTCGCGGACTGCACTGCGAACCTTCGATTTTGATTTTGCAAAATCGCTTCCGCCTAAACGATGAAGCACTGGTGTTTCGCCACCGACGTAATGACGAACTGTGTCGATTTGATCAGATGGCACGTACAACTTGTCGCCACCCTTGTACGCGAGCAACAAGTAATCGCGTTCAATTCCGCCGACCGTACGTTTGACCATGCCCTCGTATTTGGCGACACCATGAATGTAATGAACGACGTAGTTGCCCGCTTTGAGATCTTCAAAGACTGTTCCGCCTTCACGTTTTTTCGGTCGAGGTTGACGATGCGACCGACGACGACCCGTGATATCAGATTCGGTGATCACAGCAACTTTGGCTGACGGAATGCTGAAACCGCGGTGCAACGACGTCACCACGATGGCCCCGCCTCTGCTGGTGAGATTCGGCGCTTTTCCATCAACGAGTTCATGGTAAATATCAAGTTGTAATCCGGCGTTGCTGAATATCTCGCTGAGTCGTTGTGCCGAACCCTCGCCATCGGCCGCAACCACAATGCGATAACCCTGTGTCAACAACGTGCGCATCCGTTCGGCGATGCCATCACCACTGCCGCCCATTGCGCCCCAACCGCTTGCCTCCATGAGTGGCATGTCGGGACCATCGGCGACGGGAATGAGATTCCACGAGCCCCGCGTTTCACTGAGTAAACGATCTGGTGGTGAATACAGGCGGGGGAAATCGCGTTCAGCATCTCGTGCCCACGATGAGGCAAGTGCCTTGGCAAGATCGGCTTCTTCGGCGAGAAGATCTGCGGCACGATCGCGCATCCGCCGTGGCTCAATCAAGAGCATCTTCGAACCGCGCGGAAGAATATCGCTCAACAATGTGGGTGATTCAGTCAGCCAGGGAAGCCAACTTTCCATTCCATCAAACAGTGCACCTTCACTTAAACGTTCCCAGTGTTCGCGGCCCCATGGCTCGGCGCCGACCATGGCGGCTGCGCGCTCTCGAACAACGTCATTCACAATCAATTCGCGGGCGGGGAATATTGCAACTTCTTCAAGATCGTTATCACTACGTTGGTCGTGAACAGAGAAATTGGTGAGACGATCAACTTCGTCGCCCCACAAATCAATTCGAATTGGTGCATCGGCTGTTGAGGGAAAGACGTCAATAATTGCGCCACGTCGAGCGACTTCGCCGCGATGTTCAACTAATTCTTCGCGGCGATATCCACCATTGACCAAGGTGCGCAATAGTTCATCAGGGTCTAGGGACATTCCTTTGCGAATAATGACTGGTTGATTCGTTGCAGTATCGGGACCGAGCTGTTGCAGCAGCGCGCGCATACTGGCCACGATGATTTGTGGTGTGCGATCTTCAGATTGCAGTCGCCACAACACTTCAAGACGCCGACCCATAGTTTCAACGCTGGGACTCACTCGTTCAAATGGCAACGTTTCCCATGCCGGGAACAACATCACTTCACCTGGTGGCATGAAAGCTTTGATGTCGTCGGCAAGTTGTGTTGCCATGGTGCTCGTTGGGCAGGCCACGACGACGGGGCGACGACCCGAAAGTTGAGCGAGAGCGGCAATTGCAATGCTGCGTGCTGTTTCGGGGACTGCCACGGTGCCATCGGGCGAACCGATGAGTGACATCAATGCTTTGTCGTCACGTAAGAGAGTTGCGAGAGACTGAAGTGCTCCGGTCTGAGAAGTGATCATGCGCAGTTGCTCACAACGAGTTGTACATATTCATTGCCGCATCGACGCCGTCGGCGATGATTTTTAAGACCGCATCAGCGGCAACATTGACAGCTACATCAAGTATTTGCCGTTCGGCGACCGGAACTTTTGAGAGTACGTGGTTGGCACCTTGCTCTTTGTTGCTGGGTTTGCCGACTCCGAGGCGAACTCGAATGAATTCTTGGGTTCCGACATGCGATGTGATGCTGCGAAGACCATTGTGACCACCGAGTCCGCCACCTTTTTTGATACGCACAGTTCCGGGTTCAAGATCGAGTTCGTCTTGAACAACGATGAGAGCATCAACCGATTTAAAGCCATAACGACGCATCAATTTGCTCGCGGCCTGTCCTGATTCGTTCATGAACGTCGTCGGAAATGCGAGAACTGCGCGCTTGCCACCAGTTAGGCGAACTTCAGCAACAAGTGCTGAGTCACGACTAGCGCGCAATGTTTCATTGTTCCGACGCGCCAGTTCAACGACGACTTCTTCACCAACGTTGTGGCGCGAACGCGCATATTGCTTGCCAGGATTTCCGAGACCTATAACGAGAGCATCAAAAGTAGACACGCTTGCACCCGAGTGAGCGGATTCTTTTCCGGAGCGGCCAAAGAGGCCCACGGACTATCTCAGGACTTGGACTTGTCGTCACCAGCAGCCGGGGCAGCGCCTTCGGCAGCGGCGGGGGCGGCTTCAGCCTTTGAACCAGCAATGGCGGTAACGATTGCCAATTCGGGGTCACCAAGTGCACGAGTTCCGGCAGGCAACTTGATTTCGCCCAAGCGAATAACGTCGCCAGGCTGCATGTTGGTGATGTCGATGGTGATCTCGCTCGGCATGTTGGCCGGAGTGGTGACGATGTCAATGGTGTCAGACGATGCGTCGACGAGTCCGCCGTCGGCCAAAACAGCCTTTGCTTCGCCAGCCAAGACCACGGGAACTGAGATGGTGAGTTCTTCGCTCATGTTGATGCGCAAGAAGTCGACGTGAGCCACGGTACGACGAACTGGGTGACGCTGCATGTCTTTGACCACGGCGGGGTAGATGTTGCCATCAACACTGATCTCAAGGATGGTGTTGGAGCCAGCGGCGCCTGACAACGCGTTGCGAAGGTCGCGGCGCTCGATGACGACCGAGATCGGCTCCATACCCTGACCGTAAATGACGGCAGGAATCTTCTCTTCACGGCGGAGGCGACGAGCAGCCGCGCTTCCGGTGTTACGGCCAGATGTTGCTACGAGGGTGGTGGACATGACGAGACCTTTCATGCCGGACCCGATGGTCCGGATGTTCACAAACAGTTGCCAATACTAGAGGCGAATAGAACGGGTTCCCACCCTGACAAGGGCGAGAAGGCGAATTAGGCCTGGTTCTCGCCGCCGAAGATTTCGCTGACGCTCGTGTCGTCAAAGACCGCTGCGAGGGCATCAGCGATGATTTTGCCGACCGATAAAACCTTGATCTTGTCAATCTGGGCCTCGGGTGCGAGCGGCAAGGTGTTGGTGAGGACGACGCGGTCAATTCGCGAGTTAGTGAGGCGTTCAATGGCCGGTCCCGACAAAACACCGTGGGTCGCCATGGCCCAGACCTCGGTGGCTCCCTTATCAAGCAACAAATGGGCGGCTGAAACGATGGTTCCGCCGGTGTCAATCATGTCGTCGGTCAAAATGCACAGGCGACCCTCGACCTCACCGATGACGTCAAGGGCTTGGGCGACATTGGTGCTGCCCTTGGGGCGACGCTTATAGACGAACGCCAAGTCGGCTCCGAGATCGGCTCCAAGGTGCTGCTGCATACGCTCAGCAACTTTGATTCGACCAGCATCAGGCGAGACGATGACAGGATTCTTGGCGTTATCGCGAATGTATTGCTCAATGACGGGCATCGCCGTGAGGTGGTCAACGGGGCCATCAAAGAAACCCTGGATCTGACCGCTGTGAAGGTCGATGGACACCATGCGCTTGGCGCCAGCGGCTTTAAACAAGTCGGCGATGAGACGGGCGGTAATGGGTTCGCGGCCTTCGGCTTTGCGGTCTTGGCGGGCGTATCCGTAAAACGGGCACACCGCAGTGATGCGCTTGGCCGAGGCGCGCTGAGCGGCGTCAATCATGATGAGTTGTTCCATGATCGAGTCGTTGATGGAACGGCCGTCGCAGCCGAAATGGCTTTGCATGATGAAAACGTCCGAGCCGCGGACGCTTTCACTGAATCGGGGGCGAACTTCACCGTTGGCAAATTCAACCAAATTGTGCTCGCCGAGTTCGATTCCCAAGTAACCAGCCACTTCTTTGGCAAGAGCCGGATGCGTGCGTCCCGAGTACAAGGACATGCGCTTGGTTGTGACTTTGTCAATCTGGCTCAACGGAGGCCTCCATTACTGACTGATATTCAAAACGTTTTTGAATTGGCGGTGTATGAATCATAGAACGCACCAGTCGTCTGACCATCAGTGACTCGTGAGCCGGATGATAAATGTGCAAATGGACCAACCTTGGCGTTATCGCCGATGAGCGAATCCGTTGCACTGGTGCTCTCGACGAATGAGTTCGCACCTACGACGCAATTGACCAATCGGGTGTTGGGTCCGATCTGGCTTCCGGCTCCAATGCGCGTATCGCCTTGCAACATGGTTCCGGGATACAGGGTCACGTCGCGCTCAATGTGAACGTCGACATCAATAAATGTTTGCCGAGGGTCGAACATGGTGACTCCGTTTAGGAGCCAAAAACGATTTGTGCGCGCACGAAGTTCGCGTTCAGCAAGAGCTAATTGCCAACGATCATTGACTCCTTGAGTTTCGGGGGCATCGGCTACAACCGCGCCGACTTGGTGTCCCATGTCGGCGAGCACCGCCACCACATCGGTCAAGTAATACTCAGATTGCGCATTGTTTGGGGTGACGCGTCGTAACGCTGGCCCAAGCAGGTCACGTCGAAAGGCATAAATCGAAGTGTTGATTTCTTTGATTTGGCGTTCTTCGTCTGAGGCATCACGTTGTTCAACGATTCGAAGCACCTTGCCGTCTTTGGAGCGAACGACTCGGCCGTATCCGGTGGGGTCGTCGAGTAGCGCAACCAGCACAGTCGCTGCGTGACCACTTGCCTCGTGTTGTGCCACCAAGTTGTCAATTGTTTCGCGTCGCAATAACGGGGTATCGCCGGGCAAAACGAGAATTGTGGACATGTCATCGTGCTCTGCCAGTCGATCGCTGGCTGCGGTTGTGGCAACGGATTGGTCAAGCGCGGTGAGTCCAACGCTCACCGCATCTCCGGTGCCACGTTGGACTACCTGCGACGCAAATGAGACATTGGCCCAACTGGGTGAATCAGTGGTGACACGAGCCGTCACCTGATCGGCACCATGACCAACAACGATGACGGTTTGTGTGGGCTGAACGCCAGAGAGCGAATGAATGACATGCATGACCATGGGTCGACCACAAATGAGATGTAGCGGCTTAGGTCGCTGGGAACGCATTCGAGTGCCTTCTCCGGCTGCAAGAACAATGGCGTATAACGACATCACACCGTCATATCACACGCATTGACTAGCACTTCAGACCACAGTGGCTCCGGGGAGAGGGCTCGAACCCCTATTCGCGGAATCAAAATCCGCCGTCCTACCATTGAACGACCCCGGAACGATCGGCGGCCTTGTGAGCTACCAACCGCTGACAAAGTTATCTGCATTCGGCCGAATTCAGCCGACTTTGGACCTGCCGTTTGGATAGAGGTCCCGAACTCGCTAGCGTGTGAGGTCTGTCATTGGAGAGGTCCTATGGGTTCGTTAATTAAAAAGCGACGTAAGCGCATGCGTAAGAAGAAGCACAAGAAGATGCTTCGCCGTACTCGCCATCAGCGTCAACGCAAGTAATTTCACACATCCCGATTTATGTGAATCACTGCCCGGTTCTGGTTTGAACGACCTGAGCTTCGGGCAGTGCTTCGCGTAATCGCTCAGCCACATTGGCCGCACCGTCGGCGATGAACCAAGTGGCACCACTGCCCGCAAGGGTCGGTACCTGACCCGTTGCTTCGATAATGCGGTCGCGCCACGTCACCAGTTTTGGTTCAACAACGAGGGCGGCTGGTTCAAGATCGTTCGGCCCGTCGGTTTGAGGATGTCCCAGTGCATCCCATGCTTTGTAGACGGCTGGAGTGCTGACATGAAGTGGCGGAATAATCAGCGCGATGTTGCGACGCTCTGCTGTCATCGGTTTGACAATTTCGCCGATGCCCGACACACGCGCTTGACCGCCGACAATACAAAACGGAACATCGGCTCCGATAGCGGCACTCGCAACAACGTCCGTTGCTGATGTCCGCTCTGCCCAACGGAAAATTGCTGCAGCATTAGCTGAGCCTCCGCCAAGTCCGCCGCCGTGCGGAATGTTCTTGATAACGGCAACATACGCGACGCGATCAACGAAAGCAAGAGCGCGGGACACCAGGTTGTCGGAGTCGGCGGTTATTCCTGCCGAAAATGGGCCACGGAATTCAAGGCCGCTGTGATCATCGGAGATGTGCAATTCATCATGTAGATCAAGCGTGGTCATGACGGCGTCAATGAGGTGGTAGCCATCGTTGCGAACTCCGGTGACGCGCAAACTGAGAGTGAGTTTTGCGGGGGCAAGTATTAACTGGGAAGCCGAAGTCACGGATATATGTCTAGTCGTTACGAACGGTGATTCTTTTGAATCTCGGTAGCAAGGCGGCCCCATTGCTCAACGTTTAATTCTTCGGGCCGAGATTCAGGGGACACGCCAGCATTCTCGAAATTTTCTGGTGTGGCGATTGCAGCGAGTGAGCGGCGCAACATTTTGCGGCGTTGTCCGAAGCCCGTGCGAATCACCTTGAAAAGTTGCTGAGGTTCAATGTGTGGTCCAACTGCGGGCGTTTCACGTCGGGTGATTTCGATAATGCTCGATGTGACTTTGGGTCGAGGAATGAAAACGCTCGGAGGAACATCACCTAACACGCGAGCGGTCGCCCAATACGCAACTTTGACGCTGATCGCGCCGTAGTCGGACGAGCCGACACTTGACGCCAAACGCAACGCGACTTCTTTTTGCACCATGACGACGAAGCGTGAAATTTGCGGGATCGCATCAAGTAGATCTGCGACGAGTGGTGTGGCCACGTTGTACGGCAGGTTGGCGACAACAACTGCTGAACTTCCAGGCGGAATGATTTCATTCCAATCAAGTTCGAGGGCATCACCAACAACCACTGAAACATTGGGTAAGTCTTTGACAACATCGCGCAGTACTGGAGCAATGCCGTGATCAATTTCGATTGCGGTGATTCGGGCACCAGTTTCGGCAAGAGCAAGAGTGAGCGACCCAAGCCCTGCACCAATTTCTACGACATGATCAGTCGCGTTGACATTGGCCATGCGCGCAATGCGTCGAACGGTGTTGGGATCGGAGACAAAGTTTTGTCCAAATGCTCGACGCGGAGCGAGACCATGAGCAGCCAACAACTCGGTGATATCACGATGCGAGTGAGTCACGAAAGATCTCAGAAACTGATTTGCACGGGAATGGGTGCATCAATCAGATCGGCGATATCTAAAAAGACATCGGTATGAATCAAGATGATATGACCACCAGGCAAGGCCTGAATTGACACATTGTTGCACTCGAGGGTTCGACCATTATTGAGATTGGTCACGGTGATGATGGCGCCAATGAGAGCGTGAGGCGTTGCGCACGGGCGCAAACCAAGTAAGTCGCCACGCCAGCGAATGAATGAGGCCGTGCCTTTAACGTTTGATCCCGACGGAGGTGCCGGCACATTCACGGTAATGATTTCGGGTGCCTGCGAACCATTGTTCTCCGGAAGAAAAGCCGGCTCGGCTGGTTCGGAATCGTTGGGGGCAACCGAAACTGCCGTAGGAGCAGTGCTCGTGGTGTTGATGGACGAAGAAGAATCATTGCCCGAGAGCAGCAAAGCAGGAACTGCAATCAAAGTGATTGCAGCAGCAACAACAAGGCGACGGCGTTCGGCAAAGGTCAACATCAGTGAATTCAGGTTATGAAGTCAGCAGGGGGAACGCAATGCAGGCGTTGTGTGTGGTGACACGGGCCATCTCGGCTGGATGAAGGTGCTTTAAATCAGCGATGTGGGTGCCCACAATCGCAACATTGGCTGGTTGATTGGTGCGACCTCGAAGAGGGACGGGGGCGAGATATGGGCTGTCGGTCTCAACCAAGATGCGATCGAGTGGGCACAGAGTGGCAGCTTCGGCGACATCTTGGGCGGACTTAAAGGTGACGATTCCTGAGAAACTGAGAAATGCTCCGACGTCAAGGCAACGTCGAGCCTCATCAGGACCGCCAGTAAAACAATGAAAAATTGTTTGCGCAGGAACACCTTCGGCGCGCAAAACATCGAACGTGTCATCCCACGCGTCTCGCGTGTGAATGATCAGTGGTAATTGATGTTGAAGAGCTAATTGAATTTGTGCGGCGAAAGCGACCTTTTGTTCGTCGCGCGCCGAATGCTCGTAGTAATAATCAAGTCCTGCTTCGCCGATAGCAATGACACGGGGTGACGAGATGAGTTCAACGATGGTGTCGACTCCGTGAACCGCTTCATGTGGGTGCAGGCCGACGCTGGCCCAGACATCGTCAAACTGATGCGCACATTTAATAGCTGCCCGCGATGACTCAGCATCGCAGCCAACGGTGATGAATCGTGAGACTTGGGCAGCTCGCGCATTTTCAAGAACACCAATCGTGCCGCCGAGATTCTTATTACCCTCGCCGCGATAGCGGTCTTCATCAAGATGGCAGTGAGTGTCGGTCCACATAGAAATTCGTCGCAGTTTTTAGTCGAGCTTGCGGCGGGGGAAAAGTGGCTCGCCCTTATCAATGGTTGCGCCACCGGGATAGCCGCCCCATGTCACTGAAGTTGGCACCCGTTGATCGTTCACTTGTCCGGGCATGCCGATTCGTTCCCAAATTGTTTGCATGGTGTCAGGGATTGCCGGCGAAGCGAGAATGCACACGATCCTTAACGCTTCAAGGGCGTCACCCATCACGGCGTCAACATCTGGTCCGGGTTCGGCCTTCCACGGCTCATTATTTTCAAGATGAGCATTAGTTGCGCGAATGAGTTGCCAGGTTGCTTCAAGTGCTCGACTGGGTTGAACATCGGCCCAGCGCGCCATGGTTTCGGCAACTGCTTCGGCCGCAGCAGTTGCAAGTGGGCTGTCGGCACGAGGTGCTGGAGCGATGCCATTGCACTTCTTGCCGACAACAGTTGCGACGCGACTTAAAAGGTTGCCCAGGTTGTTCGCCAGATCGGAGTTGTAACGCCCAACGAGTCCTTCGTAAGTGAAGTCTCCATCGGCACCGTAAGGAGTTTCGGCAAGTACGTAATAGCGGAAGCCATCAAGTCCGATGTCATCAATGAGTTCTAAAGGATTCACGACGTTGCCAGTGGTCTTGGACATTTTTTCACCGCCGACCAATAGCCATCCGCCAACAGCCCAACCTTTAGGGGGTTCAATGCCGGCCGACATCAACAT
>CALPPJ020000032.1 GCA_943325425.2 Bifidobacterium breve
CCATTCCTGAATTGTTTGCGATGGTGGGGTTGGTGTACCTGCTTGATGAGAGTTACACAATTTATGGTGGGAACGTTGCCTCTACCATGGCTGGCGAGTATTCATTCTCTGTTGCTCTTTCGTTTGCGATGTTGGCATTCGGATTTTTCGCCAATGGGTTACAGACCGGTAAACATCGAATCAAGGCTGCTGTCTTTATGGCACTCGCGGTGTTATGTCACGGCATTGTCGCCATTTATGTAGCGGTGGGTCTTTTGCTCATGGCACTTTTGTGGCTCGATAAATCAAAGGTGCGTTGGTTTATCACCACTGCAGGATCAGGGGCACTTCTTTCAGCGTTTTGGGTTGGACCGTTCTTGTTGAACCACGCCTATATGACTGACATGAAATACAAGGGTGAACCCGGCAATGGTTCATTCACTTCGTATTGGGGCATGTTTTTTGCACTTCCGCCATTTTGGAATGTGTTTATTCTGACTTTTGCCATCATCGGCTTCGCGGCCATGATCGTGAAACGAAATGTGGCAGGCATTTGGCTTGGTGTGACGGCACTTGTGTTTGCGGCCTTTGTCTATTTGTTCAATGACAGTTTGCCGATTATCGGATTATTGTGGAATCCGCGACTTTTACCGATGTTCAACATGTGCCGTTACTTACTCGCAGGTATCGGCATTATTGAACTCGTGAGTTTCATTGTGCGTTATGCGCAACAAGAACGATCAGCCCGAAACTCTGAAGTTTTTGTTGAAAACACGCAAACCACGACACAAATGTTTAATGCTCGAACTATCACGGCGATTGTCTCGGCATTCGTTGTTCTCATTGTTTTAGGTTTCCGTTTTCAGGTATTGCCATTTGGAAACATCAAAGATGAGGGTCAGGGCGCTGAGTACACCTGGGGTCCTTTCGAAGGCGACGCATCGAGCAAAGGTTTTGTTGACGGCTGGGCCCGTTGGAATTTTTCGGGTTACGAAGGTCGCTCATCGTATGGTGAGTATTACGGCGTCGTTCAGGCGATGAAAGGTATCGGCGAAACGCGCGGCTGTGGTCGGGCCTTGTGGGAAAACTTTAGTGGTAACGATAAGTACGGAACCACCATGGCTCTCATGCTTCTTCCGTTTTGGACTGACGGTTGTATCGGGTCAAGCGAAGGATTGTTTTTTGAGGCCGCCGGGACGACTCCGTATCACTTTTTGGCTGCAGGTGCGATGTCAAAGCAGTCTTCCAACCCGGTCCGTGAGTTGCGGTACATCAATAACGATGCCGAAATTGGAGTTTCATATTTGCAAGAACTCGGAATCAACTACTACATGGCAGTGACTCCAGAGGCAATTGCAAAGGCCGACGAAGTTGCTGCCAATGGCGGTGGACTTTCGTTACTTGAAACAAGTGGTCCCTGGCATATCTACTCGGTTGACAATGCTGAGATAGTTGTCCCGCTAGATACTTTGCCAGTTGTCGTTAACGAACGTTCGGGCGACTTGCGTGAACGTTGGCTCGAACTTGGCAGCAGTTGGTTGCAGAACCGAACTGAGTGGGATGCATTGCCAGCTGCCGACGGTCCCGAAAGCTGGCAACGAATTGATGTCGCTATAGACATGACGGTACGCGAAGGTGAACCTGGTTCAGATTCGCGCAAGGTTGATGTGGTCAAGCCAGTGCAACAAATCGTGGCCTCCAAAGTTGATCCAGCAGTGGTGTCCAATGTTGAGATCGGCGAAGACACAGTTTCGTTCTCGGTTGACAAAATTGGAGTACCGGTTTTGATTCGCGTGAGCTATTTTCCGAACTGGCAAGCAACAGGAGCCGAAGGTCCGTATCGAGTTGCGCCAAACATGATGGTGGTCGTGCCGACTTCAGAAAATGTGTCGCTGAATTTCAAAGCCAGCTTTGTCGATCGCTTTGCTTATTTGCTAACGATTGCAGGGCTCGTGGCTGTCGTTGTCATGTGGCGTCGAGATCGTCGTCCTGAAGTGATCAAAACGGACCTCTGAACAGGGGAAATCGTGAAATCCCTGCAGGGGCGGAACTGTCAGCGATAGGGTGCGAACAGTCATGGCAACCAACTTTTTACTCGATCAGATCGTCAAAGCTTATGACATCCGCGGAACTGTCCCCGATCAGTTTGACGCTGATGTGGCCTATGCATTAGGTGTTGGGTTTGCGCAGTTCACCAAGACTGGTGTCGCCATTGTGGCGCGCGATATGCGTCCAACCGGTCCCGAACTGGTGGCGGCATTTGCTCAAGGTTTGATGGAACAAGGGGTCGACGTCATTGACATCGGTCTCGCCTCGACCGACTTGTTGTATTTCGCCGCTGGAAAGCTTGATGCACCTGGCGCCATGTTTACGGCCTCGCATAACCCCGCTCAATACAACGGCATCAAGTTGTGTTTATCGGGTGCTCGCCCCGTTGGCGTTGACACCGGACTCGCTGAAGTTAAAGACATTGCTCAGAAAATTCTGGACGGCAATGTTCCGGTGAAAGCTGCTCGCTCTGGTCGAACAACCGAACGTGATTTGTTGTCAGCATTTGTTGATCACGTGGTGTCGTTTATCGATCCTGCTTCAATTCGTCCGATGCGTGTCGTCGCCGACACCGCCAACGGAATGGGTGGACTTGTTGTGCCGGCGGTATTTGAGCGTTTGCCCCGACTTGAACTGGAAGTGATGTATGGCGAACTCGATGGCACCTTCCCCAATCATCCGGCCGATCCTTTACAGGCTGCGAATCAACGCGACCTACAGGCCCGTGTTGCATCAGGTGGATTCGACATCGGTCTTGCTTTTGACGGCGACGCAGATCGAGTGTTTGTAACGGACGAACTTGGTCGGGGTCTATCGGGTTCAACAACAACTGGGATATTGGCGACGAGCATGTTGCGCAAGAGCCCAGGGGCAACGATTTTGCATAACCTCATCTGTAGCCGTGCCGTCCCTGAGGTCATTCGTGAACACGGGGGAGTACCTGTGCGAACCAAGGTGGGTCATTCATTTATCAAGCAAATGATGGCCGAAACTGGGGCTGTCTTTGGTGGCGAACATTCAGCGCACTACTACTTCAAAGACAACTACCGAGCCGATAGCGGTCTCATCGCCACGATGTTGATGCTTGAAGAGATCAGCAGGGTCGGAGAACCGTTGAGCGAGATTCGACGTTCATATGAGCGTTATTCGTCAAGTGGTGAAATCAACACTCAAGTCGACGATCCATCAACGGTGATCGAATCAGTCTCAAAGAAGTTCGGTTCATTCCCGCAAGATCGACTTGATGGTCTCACGGTTGATTGCGGTCCATGGTGGTTCAACCTTCGGCCCTCGAATACTGAACCTTTATTGCGCCTCAACCTTGAAGCACCCGATCGTGACGAATGTGATAATCGTGTGGCCGAGCTACTTGCGGCAATAACCTCAGTCTGAAACAAGGAGTACTTATGCCCATCGATCCTGAACTAGCAAATGTCTTAGCGTGCCCCGTAGATAAGGGTGTTTTGTACATGCTTGATGACGAAGACGCCTTGTACAACCCGCGTTTACAAAGGCGCTACAGCATCCGTGAAGGTATCGCCGTGATGTTGGTCGATGAGTCTGAAGTGGTTTCATCGGCTGAACACGAGCGCATCATGGCCAAGATTGCTGCCGGCGGAGTAAAGACCACCGGAAGCTGAATCTTGGCGTGCCATTGGCGACAGTGTCACAAAGGCTGACTTTGGGCGGTCTACACTCGTGACATCGGGCTGACAGATCGGTGCCAGCAGGCCCCGGCCCGGGATAGTGCAAGACAAGATGCAACCTTCGGTTGACATCGTTGTTTGCGCAACCCCGTGTAATTCACATCATGTCAATGACCTCATAAGGAGCCCACCCATGTCCACGTCTTTTGCTGATCGTAAAGACTTCCGCGTCGCCGATCTTTCCATGGCCCCATTTGGCCGCAAAGAAATTCATCTCGCCGAGCATGAAATGCCCGGCTTACGAGCTTTGCGCAAAGAATACGGAGTTACGAAGCCGCTGAAGGGTGCACGAATCTCGGGTTCGCTGCACATGACCATTCAGACTGCTGTTCTGATTGAGACTTTGGTTGAGCTCGGTGCCGAAGTTCGCTGGGCATCATGCAATATTTTCTCGACCCAAGATCATGCAGCGGCTGCGATCGCGGTTGGTCCGAACGGAACTGTTGACAATCCTTCAGGTGTTCCGGTGTTCGCTTGGAAGGGCGAGACTCTTGAAGAGTATTGGTGGTGCACCGAGCAGATGATGACGTGGCCTGACGGCGACGGCCCGAACATGATTCTTGACGATGGCGGCGATGCCACCTTGTTGCTACACAAAGGTGTGGAATACGAGAAGTCGGGCGAAGTTCCCGATCCGACGACAGCGTCAAATGCCGAACTGGCAATCGTGCTGGGTCTCTTGCAGCGCGGCCTGAAGACTGATCCAACCAAGTGGACTCGTATGGCCGCAGGCATCAAGGGTGTCACCGAAGAAACGACCACTGGTGTGATGCGTTTGTACAAGATGTTTGAGCGCAACGAGTTGTTGTTTCCCGCGATCAACGTGAACGACTCAGTCACCAAGTCGAAGTTCGACAACTTGTACGGATGCCGCCATTCACTCATTGACGCGATCTGTCGTGCGACTGACGTCATGATCGCCGGCAAGGTTGCGGTTGTTTGTGGTTATGGCGATGTTGGTAAGGGTTGCGTGCAGGCATTGCGCGGCCAAGGTGCGCGAGTCATCGTGACTGAGGCCGACCCGATTAACGCTTTGCAGGCAGCAATGGAGGGTTACCAAGTCACCACTCTTGAAGACATTATTGGTGAAGTTGACATTTTCGTTTCGGCTACTGGCAACGATCACATCATCACGATTGAGCACATGCTCAAGATGAAGCACAACGCGATTGTGTGCAACATCGGCCACTTTGACTCCGAAATTGATATGGCCGGATTGGCGCGAAGCGGTGCGACTCGTGATGAGTTGAAGCCAGGAACTGACTTGTGGTCGTTCCCCGATGGACACGCCATCATCGTGTTGGCCGAAGGCCGTTTGGTCAACCTTGGTTGTGCAACTGGCCACCCGAGTTTCGTGATGAGTTGTTCATTCTCCAACCAGGTCATCGCGCAAATCGAGTTGTTTACAAACCTCGCGGCGTATCCACTTGGCGTGTATGTATTGCCAAAGCATCTTGACGAAAAAGTTGCGTCGCTTCACTTGGGTGCACTCGGAGTCAAGTTGACCAAGTTGACCGATGAGCAAGCTGAATACTTAGGTGTTGCTCCCTCGGGGCCGTTCAAGCCCGAGCGTTACCGCTACTAATGACCAAGGTGCACGCGGAAAAGCTAGCCCGGTGTATCGCCGGGCTAGCTTTTTTCGGTTTTGGAATCACTCTCTTTATTCGAGCCAATCTTGGGCTCGCGCCATGGGACATTTTCCACAAGGGACTTTCCGAGAAGTTAGATGTTTCAATCGGTCTAGTTATTGTGGGCGTCGGCCTTTTGCTCTTGTTGTTATGGATTCCTTTGCGGCAAAAACCGGGAGTCGGCACAGTTTTAAACGCGCTAGAGATTGGTTTCGTTGTCAACCTCACCAAGCCATTGATCGGTGAACCTGATCAACTCATGATGCGCACGCTCATGGTGATCGCCGGTGTTTTGGTGATTGCACTGGGATCAGCTTTGTATATTGGCGCAGGCCTAGGCTCAGGGCCGCGCGATGGTTTGATGTTGGGATTATCTCAGCGCTCAATTGGCGGACGTCCTATCAGTATTCGCGCCGCTCGAACAGTGATCGAATTGACCGTCATGATTGCGGGACTTTTCTTGGGTGGCTCAATCGGAATCGGAACATTGATTTTTATGTTCGGAATTGGCCCGTTGGTGCAACTGGTTTTGCCGCGATTTGAAATGCGCCTTGCGAGCGACAAGCAGATCGCTTAGATGCCCGTAATGAGTCGGGCTGCGGTGGCGGTCTTTTCGCCCATGACGGTGTAGCAGTCGGGCGTGATGCGCTCTTTTGGTCCGACTACAGAGATCGCGGCGATTGGTAATGCTGGTCCGTCGTAGATCACACTGCCGACGGCTATCGAACTGGGATGACCAGGAGTTAATCGGAAATAGCGAGGTCGATCGTCATTTGATGATTTCAACCAGGCCGATTCGCCAGTCGGGAATTCCTTGATGAGCGAGCGCACGTTTGACGAATCTGCGGAGTCTGGTCGTACGAGTACACGTTTGCCAATTTCCATGGTGATTTTGACATCGTGTTTGCTGTCAACCTTGTCAAGCAAGGTGGCGTAGATATCGTCGCCTTCAAAAGTGAATTGCCACAAAAGGGCAGTTTCGCCAATGACGTCGGCTAATTCATCAAGTTGTAGGTGGGCAGTTTGTCGAAGTGTGACGGCAACTCGATTCGACAATGTGAGCACTCGGGGAGTTAATTCCCAGGCAGTGCTGTGATTTTGCTTTTGAATGTAGCCACTTGCGCCAAGAGTGATCAAGATCCGCTGGGCAGTGTTTTTGTCCATGTTCATGTGGCGAGCCAAGGCTGACACGCCAATGGGTTGCAATTCGGCAACGACTTCAAGAACGGCAAGGGCATTTTCTACTGTTTGCAAAGTCTTCACTGCCACAGGGGCAATTCTACACAACTAGTGCTTTCTGTATTCATTAAAAATACACCAATTCACAATGTGATACAGCATTTTCTCAACTTTGCCGTATCCATTTGATTTGCCATACCCATGTGATGTGATGGCCACATGTTTAGTGCTTTGCGTTGTTCACAATGTCGCCAGATATTCCGCCCGCGGGCAGCCGACGGCAAGTTTGAATCTCCATCAGGTCGCGTCTGCGAATCATGTGAGTCAAAAGCGGGAGCCACCTCACGAACGATTAAGGCGACTGATCAGTTGCTTGGCAACACCCAAGAATTAATCCACGGATTGAAGTACCGCAATCGGCGGGGTGTTGTGGCCGAACTTGCCGACCAGCTGGTGCAGTCAATTATTGATGATCCCGAGTCTCCCAAGTACGAGATTGTGACCTGGGCGCCAACATCAAGTGTGCGCCAACGCCAGCGCGGATACGACCAATCCGAGTTGTTAGCACGAGCTGTCGCGACACGTCTGGGCATTAAATGTAGGCGCTTGCTATATCGCGATCGCAGCGCACCTCAGACCGGTCGCAATCGTGAACAACGGTTACATGGCCCAATCTTCAGGGCCCGTCCGATGCGGCGGCCTCATCGAGTTCTCGTGATCGATGATGTGGTCACGACTGGAAGCACTTTACGGGCCGCCGCTCATGCGCTTGACTTGGCTGGGGCTGAAGAGGTGTGCCTGTTGGCGGTGGCTGCCACGCCGCGTGAGCGTGCTACAAATTCGCGAGTTGCCTGACGCGTTGCACCGCATCGGTCGGATCAATGTCCACCCAAATACCATGCATTCCTACGGCGGTCGCGGCATTGACATTGCTTTGGGCATCGTCAAGAAATGCCGTTCGATGAGCCTCAACTCCAAGCCGACTTAGCGAGAGTTTGTAGATGGCGTGGTTTGGTTTGCGCATACCGACTTCGTGGCTGTCAACAACATCATCAAAAATGTTGGCGAAATCGAGCATCGGCCACCAGGCTTGACGCAATTCGCGGACATTGTTGGTTAAGACCCCTAAGCGAAATCCGCAAGATTTGAGTTCGTGAACGAGGTCGACGACCAAATGAGTGGGTTCAAACGCAAAGCCGACGATCGATGGATTCTTTGAATCTGCGGTCTTTGCAGCAGGCGTCTCTAATGAGCCCGCGGTCGGTTGTAGGCCGGCTTCAAGAACCAGCGGTCCAAGTTGCTCCCGGTACTCGACCATGCTGATCTCGCCACGTTCTAGGCGATGCCATGGATGGTCGGTATCTTGGCCATAATCGCCCATCATCACTTTCATCACCTTGTCAACAGGGTCGTTGGGGAAACGTTTAGCCACGTCGGATGGGCGTCCATTGCTGGCTAAAACCCCACCAAAATCGAAGATGACTGCGTCGATATGCCGAGATGGCGATGGGGTCTGTTGTGACGAGGAAGGCGCTGAGTCGGACACAAGTCAATTCTGCCCCTCGTCCTGCATTCTTACATCATTGTTGCATGTGAACTTTGGGTGACCCCTGAGGCCGGCAGATACCGCCTGTAGGCTCTATCTCTGCATGGGAATCCTCGATCGCATCCTGCGGGCCGGTGAAGGCAAGAAATTGAAGGCCCTCGAGGGTCTCGTTCCTGACATCAACGCCCTTGAGTCATCTATTCAGTCTTTGTCCGACGACGCACTGCGTGGCAAGACCGTTGAGTTCCGTACCCGTCTTGAGCGGGGTGAATCGCTCGACGACCTACTGGTTGAAGCATTTGCCGTCGTGCGTGAAGGCGCTCATCGAGTGATCGGACAACGGCACTACGACGTTCAGTTAATGGGTGGCGCAGCCTTGCACTTTGGTTGGGTTGCTGAAATGAAAACGGGTGAAGGCAAGACCTTGGTCTCAACCTTGCCGGCCTATCTCAACGGTCTGTCCGGTAACGGTGTGCACCTGATCACGGTCAACGACTACTTGGCTCGTCGTGACTCCGAATGGATGGGTCGCGTTCACCGTTGGCTTGGTTTGAGTGTCGGACTCGTGGTTCCAGGTTCTCGCGAACGTCCCGAACAAAAGCGGGCTGACTATGCGGCTGACATCACATACGGAACCAATAACGAATTTGGTTTTGATTACTTGCGCGACAACATGGCAGCAACAAAGCTCAATAAGGTCCAACGTGGACATGCCTTTGCCATCGTTGACGAAGTCGACTCAATTTTGATCGATGAAGCGCGTACGCCGCTGATCATTTCTGGACGAGTAGCCGATGCAGCCAATCTGTATTACCGATTTGCTTCAATCGTGCGTGCTCTCAAGCGCGATGTTGATTACGAAGTAGAAGAAGACAAGCGCATTGTCATGCCGACCGAGGCTGGTATTGAACGAGTCGAAGCCGAGTTGGGTCTCGAAAACTTGTACGACGAAGTGCAGCGAAATCTTGTCCATCAATTGCAGGTGGCTCTCAAGGCCAAAGAGTTGTACCGCCGCGACAAGGACTACATCATTCAAGGTGGCGAAGTAAAAATCGTCGACGAATTTACAGGTCGTATTCTGGAAGGTCGTCGCTGGAGTGAAGGTATCCACCAAGCGGTTGAAGCCAAAGAGGGCGTCAAGATCAAAGAAGAGAACCAGACGCTTGCGACGATCACATTGCAGAACTATTTCCGCATGTACGACAAACTCGCGGGCATGACCGGAACGGCCCAAACTGAAGCTGCCGAACTGATGAATACCTACGATCTGCAAGTTGTGCCAATCCCGACGAACCGCGCCGTGGCACGTATTGATTCGGCCGATCAGATCTTTAAAACCGAAGATGCCAAGTTCAACGCAGTCGTCACTGACATCATCGAAC
>CALPPJ020000033.1 GCA_943325425.2 Bifidobacterium breve
AGAGACAGCGCGCGTTAAAGGTGATGAGCGTATGTCAGACGTGATTGAAAAGGCCGTTCGTGATCGACAGCGTCCATTGCGCGAAGACATGGTGTTGCCTTTCCGCAGTGGTTACGTGCGTTTGCGGGCCGAAGAAACCGAACGCATTATCAAAACTGCGCGCCGCCGTTTCCGTCGACATAATTCGGGGCGCAAGTGGGTTGAAGGCGAAGTGTGGTCGGCGCTGGCTGCGACATGGCGTGAAGGCGATGTGTCGCACCGCGACGTGCGTGAAGAATTGCGACGTGATGATGACATGCGTGTTGCATTTGAACGCATGTGGCCAGTGTTGACACCTGCACAGTTATTGCACGACCTATTTGGTTCGCGGGCTCTTTTGAAATCTGCTGGCCAAAAGCATCTTGAACTCGATGAAGTTGAGGCGTTGTTTCGTCCACGTTCTGAAGAACTTGATGATGTGCGCTGGACGACTGCCGATGCAGCGCTGCTTGATGAGGCGCGGGTACACCTTGGCCCGATCCCCGGCAAAGACGGCAAGATTGACGAAGTCGACGAAATCCGCACGTATGGTCACATCGTGATTGACGAGGTCCAAGATCTCACGCCAATGCAATTAGCTATGGTGACTCGGCGTTCATTGTCTGGTTCAATGACCGTGGTCGGTGACTTGGCGCAAGCAACGGGTGCTCACGCACCAGCAACTTGGGAAGACGTTCTTGATCACTTGCCAGGTCTCAAGCCAAGCCGAGTGATTGGTCTTTCGGTCGGCTATCGCATTCCTGGTCAAATTATGGACCTTGCTAATCGCGTCATGGAAGCCGCCAATCCGGGTTTGCGGGCACCGCGGGCCGTGCGTGAAGGTGTTGCGGGCCCAACAATTGCTGCTGTTTCAGACCCGACTCAATTGCTTGGCGAAATCGTTCGACGCACCCGTGAAATGGTTGAGCAGGTCAATGGTGGCAACGTGGCAGTCGTGGTTCCCGATCGCATAGCCGAACAAGTCGCTGATGTTTTCACTGATGCTGGACTTGCCTTCGGTCGTGCTTCAAACACTGCACTCGATAACGGCATCACGATTGTTCCGGTGAGCGTGGTGAAGGGCCTTGAACTTGATGGTGTGGTTGTCGTTGAACCAAGTGACATCGTTGACGCCGAGGCTCAGGGCATGCGCTCGCTTTATGTCGCGCTCACCCGTGCGACACAGCGGTTAACAGTTGTGCACGCTCGTGCGTTGCCAGCGCCAATGATTGGCTAATTTCTGACTTCTATGAGTTGAGGAAGTTGCCCACCACTTGACCAGCGAAACGCGCGGCTTTATCGGCGTCGGCAGGACGATTGGTCGTGACGGCATTATTCGAGAGATCAACTAAGCGGCCAAGTGATTCGGCTGCGACTGGGTCAACGGTGATGAATTCGGTTTCGATCGCATTCCATAGCGCATTGATGAGCGCCAACTGATCGGCCTTACCAGCCTTAGTGCGGCCACTTTGATTGGGGCCAATGAACGACGACAAAGCAATCATCTCGTCAACGAGTCGCGGCAGCAGTTCTTCGACCGTGCCGCTCGGCAAGGTGGTGGTGCTGACCTCAAGAGGAGCAACGCTTGTGGCAATGGTGCTGTCGTAGGTTGTCGCGCCACAGGCGCTCAACAACAGGCAACTCATTGACATTGCGATCAGGCGATTGGTTCTCGTTGTATTAATCGGTTTGTTACTCGTAATGTTTTTCATGGGGGTAACTCAGGCTGTCACAAGAATGCGCGACGAGGCAAACGCACTGACCCCAATGGTGTTGCCATCAATCACAACCATCATGGTGCCATCGTTGTTGGTCTCACGAATCTCGCCGTGGCGACCGGGCAAGATGCTCGACTGTTGCAAGAAGTCAAGGAGACCGGGAGTGAACTCAAGTTCTTCCGGAATGCGCGACACCGTGAACTTGGTTCCTGACGCTAACTGTGACAACGGCACGGCATCAGTGGCGATGTAACTCGATCCAGGAATGGGATTACCGTGCGGGCAGGTGGTGGGTGCGCCGAGAACGCGGTTCATGGCGACTTCAACGTCATCGCTAATGACGTGTTCCCATTTGCCAGCTTCTTGATGAGCGTCAGCCCAACTGAGTCCGAGAATGTCGGTGAGAAATCGTTCGGCTAAGCGGTGGCGACGGACGACCTGTTGAGCAAGGTTTTGTCCTTCAACGGTGAGAGTGATTCGTGAACTCTCGGCGATCACCAGTCCGGCCTTGCTCATTTTTTCAATCATCTGTGAGACCGAGGCCCGACTCACCTGTAGTCGTTCGGCGATTCGAGCCTGGATGACGTCGAGATCGTCTTCGTGTAACTCAAAAATGCACTCGCAATATTCTTCAAAAGCGGGATGACGCTCTGGCGAGTTGAACATGAAGTCAGACTACCTGTTTTTCTGGTGCAGATAAGTTGCGAAATACGCAACGATTCTGCACCAGAATCACGAGGGTTTATTCAAAGACAACGCCTTGGGCGAGGGGGAGTTGATCTGAATAGTTGATCGTCTGGGTTTGGCGACGCATATACGCCTTCCAACTATCGCTTCCGCTTTCGCGTCCGCCACCCGTTTCCTTCTCGCCACCGAATGCGCCACCAATTTCTGCACCTGATGGTCCGATGTTCACATTGGCGATTCCGCAATCGCTGCCTATCGCGCTAGTGAAACGTTCGGCTTCGCGCAAGTCAGTCGTGAAAATGCTTGAGGCAAGACCTTGTGGCACACCGTTTTGTAACTCAATCGCTTCGTCAAAAGTTGAATATGACATGACATACAAAATTGGCGCAAAGGTTTCAGTGGCAACGATGTCAGTTTGTGCTGGCATGCGCACCAACGCGGGGCGGATGTACGCGGCCTCTGGTGCTTCAGGTGTTTCGTGACGCTGCCCGCCAGCGACCACAACCCCACCGTCATTTTCGGCTTGTTTGATGGCTGCTTGCATATTGTGCAACGACTGCAGATTGATCAGCGGACCAACCAAGTTGTTGGAGTCAAGGGGACTTCCGACCCGCAAGTTGTTGTACGCCTTGCCGACGCGCTCGCATACTTCATCAATTTGTGACTCATGAACAATGAGGCGACGAAGAGTCGTGCAACGTTGGCCGGCGGTCCCTGCAGCCGAAAAGGTAATTCCGCGAACCGCTAAATCAAGATCAGCTGATGGAGTAATAATGGCGGCGTTATTGCCGCCAAGTTCAAGGATGGACCGGCCAAAGCGGGCCGCAACTACAGGAGCTACTGCACGTCCCATTCGGGTTGAACCAGTTGCTGACAAAACGGGAACTCGATGATCGGCAGCCAGTGCGGCACCAACCGAGGCGTCGCCAAAGACCACCTGACACACATCGACGGGTGCGCCAGCAGCTTCAGCCGCACGACGAACCAGAGTTGTCGTCGCTAGAGCTGTGAGGGGCGTGAGATCTGATGGTTTCCAGATCACGGTGTCGCCACACACCAATGCCAACGCCGCGTTCCACGACCACACTGCGACGGGGAAGTTGAAGGCACTGATGACCCCGACCGGACCAAGTGGCTGCCAAGTTTCAGTGAGACGGTGTTGAGGTCGCTCTGATGCGATCGTCAAACCGTGAATCTGTCGTGACAGGCCAACTGCGAAGTCGCAGATATCAATCATCTCTTGTACTTCGCCGAGCGCCTCAGAACGTATCTTGCCAACTTCAATTTGTACAAGATCGGCTAGAGACTCTTTGTGTGTGCGCAGTTCAATGCCGAGGTGGCGAACAACTTCGCCGCGCACGGGTGCCGGGACCGCTCGCCAGGTGCGAAAGACTTCAACTGCAGTGGTGATGGCTTGTTCAACTGATGTCTGGGTGAGCGAACTGGCGATGGCGCCTAATGCTTGACCGTTAATGGGCGAACGAGCCGAAAGAGGCGTTGTGCCAGAAGCACTGATACTGGCATCGCTTCCGATTGCATTGAGTGCACGTTGCGCAACATCGCGAAGTTCATTCGCAGGGGGCGGGTTAATTGTTTGACTAGTCACCTAGACAGTCTTGCCGATACGGCGAGGTGGTCAGAACTTCAATCAGTGACGAGTGAGGGCAAAAAGAGTTTGGCCGCTGGTGAACTTGCGGTGATCGCATCAGCGGCCATGATGACCGCGGCGCCGGTATACGCGGTCCGTTCGCCGGCTGGGAAGTTTTCGAGCGATGGATACACAATGCCAGTCATATACGAGCCGTCATCGGTGCGATGTGCGCGTGTCCAGTACAACAAATCTGTTGCAGTACTCAGATCGCCCACGGCGGCATGGGCCAATGAACATTCGGCAGTTTCAGCGGCAGTCACCCAAGGTTCGTCGCTGACGCAACGAATACCGCGACCTTCCATAGCAAAGGTGTCCCACAAATCGGCCAAACGAGCTTTGGCTTGGTCGCCTTCCATCGCGTTGGTGAGAACTGGGTAGTACCAGTCCATTGCCCAACGAGTCTTGGGTTCGAAAGCATCGGGTCGAGTGGTAATTGCAGCGCGCAGTTGATCGGCGGCAGCAGCCCAATGGGGTTTTGGTTCATTGATGAGTTCAGCAAGGTGCACCGCGCAGGTGAGTGCGTGCCAAATACTTGATGAACCAGTGAGCAATGCATAATCCCAAGGGCTCGCATGTTCTTCTTTGGCCCACAAAATGGTGCCATCGTGACGGCGCATTGACACCACCCATTCAATGGCGCGTTCAACAGTAGGCCACAAATGATCTACGAATCCGCGGTCCCAGGTGCAGAGCCAGTGATGCCAGACTCCGGCAGCGATATACGCACACACGTTGGTGTCGAGTTTTGGTTCTTCAACAATTCCGCCTGGCAAGTAATAGTTGAACCACCAGCCGTCTGGGTGCTGCATATCAACGAGCCATTCGTAGGCCCGCTCGGCATTGTGGTGCAGGCCAGCAATATCAAGAGCAATTGCTGTTTCAACATGGTTCCATGGGTCGCAGTGCCCATCTTTGAACCAGGGAATCATTCCACTATCGAGTTGAAGCGCGGCGATTGATTCGGCAGTTTGTACAACCTCATCAGCGCTGAGAACACCCTCAATGTGGGGGATACGACTCATGAGTGGACCGGCATTTTCTGAGCGTAGATAATCAGGCTCTTGCCCATGACTGGTGACAAAGCCCGTTCAAGAATCTTCATTGAACGTGGCTGTTTGATGATGTCCCATTCAAGAAACTGCTTGTAGCGATTGACAAGTTTGTTGTCTTCGCGACGTGGACCAACGGCGCACTTGAGCCACCAATACGGTGAATGCAAACCATGAGCATGATGTGAACCCGTCACGATCAACCCAGCTGAACGTAATTTGGCTTCTAGTTCGGTCTGCGAATAAATGCGTACGTGGCCGCCAACCGATTTGGGGGCGTGGTATTCATCGCTCAACATCCAGTTGATTTTTTCGGGCCACCACGAAGGAACCGTGCAGGCCAGAGTTCCGCCGGGTCGCACGACCCGTGCCAGTTCGGCGATCGCGGCAACATCGTCTTGAATGTGTTCAAGTACTTCAGAAGTAATGACACGATCAAAAGTGTTGTCGGCAAATGGCAATTTGGTGGCGTCGCCGCGCAACGCACCCATATAGCGATCGGCGGCAATGTCTTTGGCTTCGATCATTGCGCCGAAAGTTGCACGGGTCATACGTACTTCCTCATCGGCGTAATCAAGCGCAACGATGCGACCACCCAAACGGGCAATCTCAAATGCGTGGCGACCAAAGCCGGCGCCAGCATCAAGTACAAGATCACCAGGGGTGAGCCCAAGCTGTTTAAAGCGAACGGTCAACATGGGTTATTTCACTCGACCATTTCGGCGCAGTTTGTCTTGGTTGGCGGGCATCGCTAAGACTTCGCGGTATTGCTCAACGGTTTGCTCGGCGCACTTGCGCCAGGTCCAACGCTCAACAACGCGGTTGCGGCCATTGAGGCCAACTCGGGCACGAAGTTCGGGGTCATCAAGTCCCCGGCGAATCGTGGCGGCTAATCCTTCGGCATCGCCAGCCTTGCATCCAAGAACCGTGTCGCCATCAGTGCCTGTTACTTCTGGCAATGCGCCACCATCGGTGGCGACCAAACAAATTCCGGTGCACATGGCTTCAATCGCAGGAAGGCTGAATCCTTCATACAACGATGGAACCACTGCGAGTTCGGCCTCGGCATAGAGCTCAACGATGCGTTCATCGGAAACGCCAGAAACAAATTGGATATGTGGAGCAAGGCCCAATTTGTCAATGAGATCCATACTTTTGCCGGGTTTTGGCTTGCCAATGATGGTCAAAGTGACATCACGTTCGGTGCGCAATTTGGCAACGGCTTCGAGCAAGTACGACAAACCTTTCAGAGCAACGTCGGCAGAGGCCGTGGTGATGAGTCGACCAGGAATGCGCTTCACTTCAGGCTGCGGTTTAAACAGATCTGGATCTACACCCACTGGGACAAGACGCATGCGGTCATATGAAACGCCCATATCGCCATGAATATCTTTGATGCTGTTTTCACTCACAACAACAATGCGTGGCATACGACTTGCCACGCGACCTTGCATTTCAACGAATGAATAAAAACGTGACACACCAAACTTTTTATACCAGTTAGGGGCGTGTTCCATTTCAAGTGCCCGGTCACGAGTAATGGGATGATGCAACGTGACAATGGTGGGAATCAGTTTTTCCAGCGACAGGATGCCGTAACCGAGACATTGATTGTCGTGCACAAGGTCAAATTCGCCGGTGCGCTGAGCGAGGTGGCGCTTGACGCGAGCACTGAATGCCGCGGGTTCGCCAAATGTGCCGGTCAAGAAAAGACCAAGCTCGTAGAAGTCTTCGCGAGTCTTGAGTTCCCAAATTGCGGGGAACCGGAAGGGATAGTGATCGTTGATGAGATCAAGACTTGGCAACTTGGTGAGTTTGATGCGGTCGTCCAAGATGGGATACGGCTGACCACCGAAGACTTCGACGCTATGGCCGAGGTCAACGAGTGCTTTAGTGAGGTGACGGGTATAGACGCCTTGACCACCGACATGAGGTTTGCCGCGATAGGTGAGGTAAGCGATCTTTAATGGCCCATTGGGGTCGCGGGCGTCAGACATGCTTGCCAATGCTACCGTCGGGTCACTTAGTGACCCTATACAAGCCTCTGACCTGCGCCTTAACAACTATTTGTACGGGCAATCTTGACGCTTGTAGTGGCTGTCAAGCCGTACTTATCGGTGGCAGTGATCACGACGGTGACGCCGATCGCCGCGGTTGGGGCCCCCGATGTTGATCCTTGCCAGATTCCCTTCCCCGAATCAGCCAAGGAGATTGTTACTGGATTTGGAATCTGCACACTGTTTGCAGTGGTGTAGGTGATTGTCGCCGAGACCGATGAAAGCGCACTTTCGTCGGTGATTGAAGATTGAACGCGCAGGCTCGAGCATTTCGCGCCGATGAATGTCGCGGCAATTTTGCCGATCACGGGGGCGCGTCCAAAGGTACCCGCCAATGTCAGTGAGCTTGTTAAGGAAGTTTGCGTTGTCAAGGTTGCGGGAAGTTTGAATTGCCCTTCGGCGAGAGCGGTCGCAGTTATCTCGCCTGCCATCGCGGTTTGCGAACTCTCAGCTGCTGCCGCTCGATTAAAAGTCGCCGACACTTTGATGGTTTCGCCAACTGCAATTGAGCCTGACGACGGTGAAAATGAAAAATAGCCAGAGGTTTCTGTCAGTGCCCACGTCACGATGGTGGTGTTGGTATTCGTGATTTCAATCGCCGCAAAGTTGCCGAGTCCAAATCCGAAAACAGTTGATGACGTGAGTAGACGTGTAATGGGCGGTGTGGTCGTCGGTGCATTGCTTGTTGTCGGCAAAGATGTAGCCCGGGGCATTGTTGCAACAGTCGTTGTTACGGCTGTTGGTGTTGTTGGCGTTGTTGGCGTTGTTGCGGCAGGAGTTGTGGGGCGAGTTGAAGGAATGGGCACGATGACATTTGTTGTTGGCTCTGAGTTTTGAACTGATGAAGTCGGGACTTCAGAGTTTGTAACGGTTGAACTTTCGGGTGCGGGTAGAGCGGTTGTATCTATCGCTGGTTGAGTTGAATCCACAACTATCTGATCAGCGAGTACATCGTTATTTGAGCCATCGCGCTGTTGCACGAGGACAACACCAGCGATCAGCAAAAGCGCAGCGCCTGTTGAGACAACAAATGCCACGGCATGGCGAGAAGCCCGTGCCAAGCGCGGGAAACCATCATTGCGACTGAGCTTGATATGGCGCGAGCGATGTGGACCTCGTTGCGTTTTGAGACCGTGAACATCGGCAGACTGCGATGGAACTGGGATTGTTTGAGTTGCCGCCAGCACTTTGTCGCGAAGGCCAAAGGGCAACAGGAAGGCCGGTGCAGCACCAAAGAGTGCGAGCGGGGCAAACTTGGAACGAGTCTTTTCACAGATCGCACACTCATCGATATGGCGGGCAACTCGTTTGCGAATCAGAATACTAAATTCGCCGTTCCAACCCGAGACAATGGAGGCCAACTCGTGGCAGTCGTTGCGGCCCATTTTGGCGACCGTGAATGCACCCAGGCTCTTTTCAACTCGATCCCGCATTCGGTGGACAAGCGAATAACTCTGTTCGGGAGATACTCCGAGTGCGTCAGCGAGGTCGGTTCCGGTCAGCCCCTGACGTACCGAAAGTTCAAGAACAAGTCGATCTCGCTCATCGAGACCAGCAGCTGCTGATCGAACAAGTTCGGCTAATTCATCAAATGAAGTTGCGGCGCCTTCGGCGTTGGGATCAAATGCGGCAACCACGTCAGGAACCGTTGGCGATTGGAAGTCGGTGGGTGTTGTGCGTTTGCGTTTTTTGGTACGTCGATATACCTCGTTGCGTAGCACTGCATAGAGCCAAGGTTTGAGCCGAGTTGGATCGCGTAATTGATTTAGTCGTTCGGCCGCAATGCAAAACACGTCTTGCACCATGTCGGCTGCGTCGTGACGGTCGGAAAGCATCGCTGCAGCCGTGTCGTACAGACCAGGCGCGTAAAGGTCGTAGATCGACGCAAGAGCATTTCGATCTCCTGCCAAGTAGGCAGTCACAAGTTGGGCGTCGACGGTGAGCGTATTCATGATTTCGTACCCGCCGGTTTGAAGATCGCCCCATGTATGAGGAGAGTCACGAATTGTCGGGCTCTGACAAAAGTCTGCCTGAATATTTCGTCAATGTCAGGTGATTTGTTGGAGATCAATGGTGAAATTCTTCGTCAACCTTGTGCCTGCTGAAAGGGCGAAAGGGTGGTCGTTAATACTGTTGGGTGGCCCTGTTTGTGGTTCTATGCAGGTCGCATGTTCTGGCATGTCGTACAGCACCCAATGTGAACAGTTGCTAGTGAGCATCGCTTGAACATTTCCGATAGTGATTGTTAAGGGTTTCTCAGGG
>CALPPJ020000034.1 GCA_943325425.2 Bifidobacterium breve
CCAGGCGCTCGTCCGCAAACTGGTCTCAATGAAGCCGACATTGTCTACGAAGAGAATGTTGAAAAGTGGACCCGTTTTGCCATTGTGCTGCATTCACAAGGTTCAGACCCGGTCGGACCGCTGCGCTCGGGTCGTACACAAGACATTGACTTAGTGACATCGCTCAACCACCCGTTGTTTCTCTGGAGCGGTGGTAATGCAACAGTGACCGGACTTATTAAGAAATCAGAGCTCATCAACATGAGCGCTTCTGCAGCGAGTAACGGTGGCGGATTCTTCCGATCATCCGACAAGAAGGCTCCGCACAACCTGTTTTCCAAGACCTCCAATATTTGGGCACTTGATGCTGGTCGTGGTGGCACGCCACCACCACAGTTCGCCTATCGCACCGATGGTTCTGCGGCAACTGGCACAGAAGTTGCTGGGCTCAAGCTCACCATGGACGGAAATATGAAAGCTGCCTGGCAATGGGACCCTGTATCTGGCAAGTTCATTCGATTCCATGAAGCCAAACCCCATGTTGATAGCAATGGCGTTCAAGTCAATGTTGACAATGTTGTCGTCATCGTCTGCGAATACAAGTTCAGCCCAGCAGATAAAAACAGTCCCGAGGCCCAGACTGTCGGGACTGGAGTTGCATGGCTCTTCACTCAGGGAATGTGGACAGAAGGAACATGGAGCCGTCCTGACAACAAATCTGGCTGGAATCTGACCGATACCTCCGGAAAGCCAATGCTCTTGAGCCCGGGACGAACCTGGGTTGAACTCGCCCGCGAAAAGCAAACCGTCGTCGTCGCTGCTGGATCCTCAGTAGCTGATACAGCCTGGCCCTGATTTTTAACCAGAATTCTTCATCCGCCCAGATCAGCGTGACCGATGTTGAATTGTCGGTCTTTGCACAAGGTCTCACTCATGGTTGTTCACGGTTAGCCTGACGTTATGTCTTCAAGTTCACACACCGCTCAAGTTGGCTCATTCCCCGTTAAGCGGGGTCTCGCCGAAATGCTCAAGGGCGGAGTCATCATGGATGTGGTGACCCCTGGGCAAGCCAAGATTGCCGAAGATGCTGGCGCTTGTGCAGTCATGGCTCTTGAAAGAGTTCCTGCTGACATTCGAAAAGATGGGGGAGTCGCCCGCATGAGCGACCCCGACATGATCGAAGGCATCAAGGCTGCAGTCACCATTCCGGTCATGGCCAAGGCCCGTATCGGTCACTTTGTTGAAGCACAAATTTTGCAGGCTCTCGGCGTTGACTTCATCGACGAAAGCGAAGTGCTCACACCTGCCGACGAAGCACACCACATCGACAAGTACAAGTTCACGACTCCGTTCGTCTGCGGTGCAACAAACTTAGGTGAAGCCCTTCGTCGCATCAGTGAAGGCGCTGCTCTAATTCGCTCAAAGGGTGAAGCCGGAACTGGAAACGTTGTTGAAGCTGTGCGACACCTGCGTTCAATTCTTGGCGACATTAAGAAAATCGGTTCTGCGGATTCTGCTGAACTTTTTGAATGGGCTAAGCGCCTACAGGCTCCACTTTCGTTGGTTCAAGAAATCGCCGAGACAGGCAAACTACCCGTCCCCCTATTTTGCGCCGGTGGTTTAGCAACTCCGGCTGACGCGGCATTGGCGATGCAGCTCGGTGCCGAGTCAGTTTTCGTTGGCTCAGGCATTTTCAAAAGTGACAATCCTGCCGCTCGCGCTAAAGCAATCGTTGAAGCAACGACGCACTACATGGACGCCAAAATTTTGGCTAAGGTTAGCGCTGGTCTCGGCGCCCCTATGACCGGTATCGGCATGGATGAAATCAATCAGCGTTACGCCGAACGCGGTTGGTGAACGGTTCAATCTAAATGAGGCCCCCAGGTGAACGCTCGAGCCACGATTGGCGTCCTCGCACTGCAAGGTGCGTTTGACGCGCACGTTCAACATTTGAACGCTCTTGACACCGACGTTCGCTTAGTCAAAACCGAGTCTGATCTTCAAGCAGTGAACGGTCTAGTCATTCCTGGTGGCGAAAGCACCACGATGAGTAACCTTCTCGTTGCTTCGGGACTTGGAAAAACTTTGACCAAGAAAATTGATGCTGGTTTTCCAGTTTTTGGAACCTGCGCCGGAATGATCATGATGGCACATTCGATTATTGACGGACGGCCAGACCAAATCGTGCTGAACGCGATGGACATCCAAGTTCGCCGAAATGGTTACGGTCGGCAAAATGATTCCTTCGAACAAGATATTGATATCAAATCTTTTGACACACCTTTTCACGCCTTGTTTATCCGCGCTCCCATCATTGAAAAAGTCGGCGACGACGTCGAAGTTTTTTCGACGGTCAATGGCCACCCCGTGCTGGTGCGACAAGGCACTGCACTAGCGAGTTCATTTCATCCCGAACTCGTTCCCGATTTACGGGTTCACGAAATCTTCATTTCCATTGTTCACGAATCAAATTCATCACAGGTGAGGTAGACCATGTCCGGACATTCCAAATGGGCGACAATCAAACACAAAAAAGGTGCGGCCGACAAAGCTCGCGGAAAACTCTTCGCGAAGATCGCTCGCCAGATTGAAGTCGCGGCTCGCGAAGGCGGCGGTGATGTCAACTCAAATGCGACATTGCGCACTGTCATTCAAAAAGCCAAAGCTGGCCAGATGACAAACGACGCCATTGATCGCGCCGTCAAGAGAGGATCTGGCGAAGCCCAGGGCGAAAACTACGAGTCGATCACCTACGAGGGTTATGCACCAGGAGGAGTCGCCATGTTGGTTGACACACTGACCAACAACCGCAACCGTACCGGTGCTGATGTTCGCAACATCTTTTCAAAATTGGGTGGGGCGATGGCTGAACCAGGCGCAGTGGGCTGGCAGTTCAGTCGCCGCGGAGTCATTTATGTTGGTGGCTCAACCGGCGAGGATGAAATCATGTTGCTCGCTCTTGACGCTGGAGCTGAAGACATCAGTCGCGACGGCTCATCCTGGAAGATTCTGAGCGAGCCCAACGCTGTCTACGACGTCAAGACGGCACTTGAAGCTGCCGGTATCGAAGTTCTATCTGCTGAATCAACTATGGTTTCTTCAACGATCATTGAAGTCACCGATGCAGAGACTGCAGCCAAGATCATGAAGGTCATGGATGCTCTTGAAGATAACGACGACGTACAAGACGTTTATGCCAATTTTGATATCAGCGACGAAATTATGGAGTCACTCGGATGAGCATTTCAGTAGGCGATCAGGCACCCAACTTTTCACTACCCGGTACGGCCAGTAAGTCGTACTCACTTAGTGATTACAGCGGAAAGCCAGTAGTTCTTGTGTTCTATCCAGGAGACGACACACCGGTCTGCACGAAGCAACTGAACACTTACAACAACGAACTATCTGAGTTTGAACAACTTGAAGCGCAAGTCCTAGCGATATCGGCACAAGATGTTTCAAGCCACGAAGAATTCTCGGGTAAACACGGTTTCAAGTTCCCGCTCCTAGCTGACGTCAACAAGGAAGTTGCCGCCCTCTACGGAACTCTTGGACCACTCGGTTTCCCACGCCGCAGCGTTTTTGTTGTCGACCGTCAAGGCAAGATCGTGTACGCGCATCGTGCGCTCGCAGGCCTGACCTTCCGTTCGGTTGATGACATCACTGCGGCGATCAAGAAGTGCTGATCTAGACGACTTGCCGCTTGTAGGGCGAGATATTCCACGACATGACGCGATCAATCCGTTATGATCGTACGCATGTTCGTACCGAGTCCGACCGTCGTGTCGCAAAAGGCCACCCATCGGGTGCTCGGCATTGACCCGGGTCTGACACGATGTGGTTACGCCGTTATCGATGCTCTCGGCTCTCAGCAAGCCAGCGCCGTCTCACTTGGAGTCCTACGAACTCCATCAACGATGCCATTACCCGAGCGACTTGCCTGTCTGCATCGCGATATCAGCGAACTTCTCCAAGAATTCGAACCACAAACAGTTGTCGTTGAGCAATTGTTTTTTCAGGTCAATGTACGAACGGCCATGAGTGTCGGGCAGGCCAGTGGCCTTGCTCTTGCGCTTGCTTCCGCTGCTGGATGCACTGTGGTTCAATACACCCCAAATCAAGTGAAAGAAACGATCACTGGTTGGGGAGGAGCAGACAAACTACAAGTGCAACGTATGGTTCAAGTACGCCTCGGCCTGAACTCGCTTCCACAACCTGCCGACGCCGCCGACGCCGCTGCACTTGCTCTCTGCCACCTCGCGGTTTCTCCGATGCATCAAAAACTTATTGCCGCAGGTGCCGAATCAATTCACGGTCGTGCTCGAAGTCGAAAGACGGCTTGATATGAAAGACGGCTTGACATGATCGGTTCACTACGCGGAACAGTTCTCGAACGACACGGTGAAGGAAACACCTTGATCGAAGTCAATGGTGTCGGATATCTCGTGACTGTGACACCTCGAACCTTGGCTGAACTTGAACCAACCTCACCAGCTTTTTTATACATTCATCACCATATTCGCGAAGATGCCCAAACGTTGTTTGGCTTCTTGACACGGGACGAGAAAAACACATTTCAAATTTTACTCGCAACTCATGGTGTCGGCCCATCACTCGCCATGGCAGTTCTTGGCACATTGTCGCCGGTTGCACTCTTCGAAGTTGTGGCATCTTCTGATCTTGCAGCCCTCACAATGGTTCCAGGTGTTGGCAAGAAAACTGCCGAACGCTTGCTCATTGAACTCAAGAATCGTTTGTCGTTACCCATTCTTGAAAATAGTGAGCCGTTAAATGGAGTACGTACAAGTGTGATTTCGGATGTGCGCGAAGCTTTGCTCGGACTTGGTTACCACGAAAACGAAATTCGGGAGGTGCTTCGTGATGTCACTGTTCAAAACGGAGCCGAAACCCTATTACGAGATGCACTACAAGCGCTAGGAGCCCGTCGTGCGGGATGAATTTCTTGATCCACAAATCAGTGATGTTGTTGAAGAATCAGATGAATCAGGCCTACGGCCAAAACATCTTGAAGAGTTCATCGGGCAACGAGAACTGAAAGAAAAGTTGGGAATTGTTCTTGAAGCAGCACGTCGTCGTGGCGAAGCGGCCGACCATTTGTTGTTCGCCGGGCCCCCAGGCTTAGGAAAGACCACACTGTCAAGCATCATCGCGGCTGAGATGGGCGTGCGCCTACACATCACATCAGGTCCTGCTCTTGAACGGGCCGGCGACCTCGCAGCGATATTGACCAAACTTGAACCATCCGATGTTTTATTCATTGACGAAATTCATCGTCTCAGCCGAGTTGTTGAAGAGATCTTGTATCCAGCAATGGAAGATTTCAAACTCGACATTGTCGTCGGCAAAGGTCCGGCCGCATCAAGTATTCGATTGGCTCTACCGAGGTTCACCTTGGTCGGAGCCACAACGCGTACCGGAATGATCACCGGACCATTACGTGACCGCTTCGGGTTAGTGGCCCGCCTTGATTACTACGACGATGATGAACTTCATGCCATTGTTCGGCGCGCTGCCGGCATCCTTGATGTTTCAATTGATGAAGACGGCTCACATCAGATAGCACGACGAAGCCGAGGAACACCGCGTATCGCGAATCGCTTACTTCGTCGAGTCCGAGACTTTGCCGAAGTACGCGGCGACGGCAAGATCACTGGCGCTATTGCCGATGAAGGTCTCGCGGTCTTTGGCGTCGATCACCGCGGCCTTGACAAAGTTGATCGAGCGATTCTGTCGTCGTTGTGTCAGCAGTTCAATGGGGGACCGGTCGGACTTTCAACATTGGCTATCGGCATCGGCGAACAGCCCGAGACAGTTGAAGATGTTTATGAGCCATTTTTGATCCAACAAGGATTTATTGCGCGCACACCACGCGGGCGCGTCGCTATGCCAGCGGCCTGGGCCCACCTCGGCCTCACTGCACCTCAGCAAGTTCCTGGATTATTCTCCTAGAATTCAGTCGGTGCGACTGTCTGTTTTTGTTTACGAGCTTCCCGTTGATCGGATTGCACAAGTTCCCGCTGAACCACGTGATCACGCTCGATTATTAGTTGATCAAGGTCGTCGTGCTGGAGTCGCATCCATTGTCCACCGCCAGGTTTTTAACCTTCCTGAGTATTTGCAACCAGGTGATTTGCTCGTTGTCAACGACACCCGAGTCATTCCGGGACGACTACGCCTGAATCGAGCAAGTGGCGGAAACGTTGAGGTGCTACTTCTTGACCCATTGACCACCGATTCACGCCGTTGGTCGGCCCTCGTCAAACCTGGAGGGAAACTCAAGGATGGCGAAGTACTTCGGCACCTAGACACGGGCAGTGAATGTATTTTTCACGGCCGTCTTAAAAGTGGTGACTCATTTGAAATTGAACTGTGTTTCAACGATGACGTGTTGAGTTTTCTCGACCGCATCGGAGAGATCCCATTACCCCCGTACATCACGACATCCCTTCCACTAACAGAGCGTTACCAAACGGTCTACTCAAGGCGGCCAGCCTCAGCCGCTGCGCCCACTGCGGGATTGCATTTCACCCCAGATCTATTGCAGACCCTGAGCGATCAAAAAATCGATTTTGCGCGGGTTGAGTTAGTTGTTGGACTTGACACCTTCCAACCTATTCAGACCGACAATCCTCTTGACCACAAAATGCATACCGAGTACTACTCGGTCAGTCAAGAAGTTATGGCCAAAGTTCACGATGCCAAACGCGTGGTTGCCGTTGGCACTACGGCAGTTCGGGCACTTGAAAGCGCCGCATCTCGTCACGAATTATCTGGACGAACCAACCTATTCATACACCGTGGCTTCAATTGGCAGTGTGTTGATCTCATGATGACCAACTTCCACTTACCGAAGACGACTTTGTTGTTGATGATTGATGCTTTTGTCGGCGACCGTTGGCGCAACATCTACGCATCCGCGCTCGAAAATGGCTACCGTTTCTTGTCCCTAGGCGACACCATGTTGCTCAACCGTCACGCCGAAGAGAGTTAAAGATGCATCCCGTCAAGCTAGATATCACTGCAACTGAAGGTGCAGCGCGAACCGGAGTTGCGACGACGGCCAAGGGTTCGTACCAGTTTCCGACGTTCATGCCAGTCGGTACCCGCGGAGCCATTAAGTATCTCAGCGCTGCTGACTATGAAAATCTCGGCGCGGAAATCGTTTTAGGAAACACCTATCACCTCATGTTGCGTCCTGGTGCCGAAACTGTCGCGCACTTTGGAGGACTCGCCAAGTTCGCCGGATGGCGCGGTCTGACCTTGACTGACTCCGGCGGGTTTCAAGTTTTCTCACTCAATCCAAAAGTTGATGACGACGGAGTCACTTTCAAATCAACCTATGACGGAAGTAGTCACCGCTTTACACCCGAGTCAGCAGTTGCAACTCAAGAGTTGCTCGGCGCCGATATTCAAATGGTGCTTGATGTGTGTGCGCCGTTGCCTTCGCCGCAGGCAGTGATACGACTAGCCCTGGAAAGAACATCAATGTGGGCCCAACGCGCCCATTCTGCACACCAACGAAACGATCAGGCTTTATTCGGCATCGTCCAAGGCGGAACCGACATCGCTATGCGGGCCGAAAGCGCGCAACGCACAGTGGCCATCACGACGGGCGATCGGTCTGGTTTTGACGGTTATGGCATCGGCGGTTTATCAGTCGGGGAAACCCGCGAAGAAATGATTCCCGCTTTGGCTTCGGCAATCGCACATTTACCCTCGGACCGCCCGCGGTATTTGATGGGCGTTGGCGATCCTGCTTCATTGATTGAAGCGGTTTGGCTAGGGGTCGACCAATTTGACTGTGTTATGCAGACGCGTATTGGCCGCCATGGCACCGCCCTCACAAGTACCGGGAAACTACACATCAAAAATCAACGCCATGCACTGAGCGAAGACCCCATTGATGCCGCGTGCTCATGCGATGTGTGCCAGCGACATAGCAGGGGATACCTGCGCCACCTCTTCCAGGTCAATGAGCCGACGGCCGCCCGTTTACTGAGTGTCCACAACATCGCGTTTACGCTCAATCTGATGAAGGACATGCGAGAGGCGATCAGCGAGGGCCGCCTGCACATTTTGCGCCAAGAAATTCTGGCTATTTGGGGTTAGGTGTCTGAAAAGAGCCATTTTGGGCCACGGTGAGTCCCCAAATTGGTGGCCCACGGACTAGAGTTCTACGGGTTATTCAACCCTCGATCCTAGGGAAATTCATGTCTACTCCTCAGTCTTTATCCTCTCTGTTAGCCGCTGGTTCCGAAAACCAAAATAGTGGCGGAAGCTTCCTGGTGACCTTGCTCTTTATGGGTGCCATCGGGGCAGCGATGTACTTCCTGATGATTCGCCCGCAACGTCGGCGCCTCAAAGAAACTCAAGAGCTTCAGCGAGCAATTGGCGAAGGTGACGAAGTCATCACCAACGCCGGCATTTTCGGATTCGTTAACGCCATCGACGGAGACATTGTTTGGCTGGAGATCGCCGAGGGTACCGAAATTCGCGTCTCCCGTTCGTCGCTCTTGCGTCGTATCAATCCTGCCATTGAACCAGCCGGCGGCGAAGTCGCCGCTGATTCAACCGAACCCGACAGCGAGTGACATCTGCTGTCATGACTCGTCGTCTTGTTATTTCACTCGTCGGCCTCATCGTCGTCGTTCTCGGTTCGTTGGCCGGCAACCTCGTCGCCGACAATCAACCTGCTCTCGGTCTCGACTTGCAGGGCGGAATTTCTGTTACTCAAGAACCAGTCGGCGAATATGACTCGGTGAGCCTTGACCTCGCGGTAGAACGTATTCGCGATCGCGTTGACTCGCTTGGCGTTGCCGAACCCGAAATCATCCGTCAAGGTGATGCCATCGTCGTTAACCTCCCTGGCGTTGACAATCAAGATGAAGCTTTGCGCTTGGTTCAGGTAACTGGTGCGGTTCTGCTTCGCCCAGTTCTGTTAGCCGCTCCGAATACACCAGTCGATACTTCAAGTACAACTGTTGCTGATGGATCTTCAACGACCCTTGCTGATGGTGTTACAACGACTACTTCAACGTCAGACTCAACATCAAGTTCAACGACACTGCCAGCGGCAACGACATCACTCGCAGTGACAACAACTGCACCTGGTGGACCGTCGCGCACCTTCCCGCAAGCCGCGACATCAGTTCCTCCTGATGGCTCAACAACCGTGCCAGCCACAACCGTGGTGACTACAGATTCTTCATCGTCGCTTCCGTCGGGAACCGACATTCCACTTGGTTCTGAGAACCCCAGTGGTACCGATGTCACCGACTCCACGACAGCACCTATGCAAATGGGTGATCCAGCCGA
>CALPPJ020000035.1 GCA_943325425.2 Bifidobacterium breve
AACAATCGTGGTTTCAACACCCGGCACGATCGTTGGCAAATTTGAAAGTGGTGCATCATCTTTGAATTCAACCTGTAGACACTCCCCTGGATCGCTGCCAGGCGCATTGCCCAAGACCTCAATAATTGAATCCATTAGTACAACATTTCCAGCATCAACTGGGTGGATTCCGTCTTTCCACAACACTCCAGGAGCTTTCGAAATTTCACGCCAATCCACGAGCCACACATTGTCACGTGTACGAACTTCTTCTTCAATGACTGCATTCACTTCTTGCATAAATGGCTTGTATTCCGTGGCGGTCAGAATGATCACGGGTCGCGGGGCTAACTCATCGAGAATCTTGTCTAGATATTCCTTGTAGACATCCTGTTTCTTGCCATAGTTCGTACCGAGGAAAAGAACCGCCGCATCAAAGCCTTGCGGCAACTTCTTCTTCACGATGCGCAAGCCCAAGTCAATGAAACGTCCTCGCTCTGCTTCAACAGCAACTTGCCAGCCCATCGGAACCAGGCGATCACATGCCATATTGCTATAGCGACGAGAAACTGCAGCAAAAATAGAATCTCCGATCATCAACAGTCGCGGCCCATTTGAAAGTTCGCCTACGGTGAGTGTCCGACTCTCAATAGGTGCCGAAGTCTCACTTGATGAATCCACAGCCGTTGTCGATACTTGGTCGGGCAAATTGCCAATGCCCGCAACAGTTCCGTTCACTGCTGTTGTCGTCGCTCCATCAGAATCTGATGATCCACACGCGACCACAACTAACAGCAAAGCTCCAAGCACTGCACTTTGAGATAACTGTCGTCGAAGAAAGTTCATTGAGTAGTGCCCTGTTCGCGAATCGCCTTCAGTTCATCACGAATTGATGTGAGCAAAACGATGTCTGGTGTGGGAGGTGCAACAGCTTCAGTTCCGGTGGCTTTGTTATATGCCTTCAGCAGCAAGAACAGCACGAACGAAATTGACAGAAAGGTCACCACCACTGTCAGAAACGCACCGAAACGAATTTCGGCGTCATTGATGTGCAATATGAGTGCGTTGTCAAAATTTGGAGTGCCGAAAGGGATCGCGACAATCGGCATAACGACTTCTTCGACCATTGACTTCACGAGGCCCGAGAAAGCTCCGCCCACAACAAAACCAACGGCAATCGCAAGCAGGTTGCCCTTATTGATGAAGTCGCGAAATTCTTTGAAAAGATTGGTTAACCGAAGGCTTTTCATAATGGGTCAACAATAGCCCTGTAAAACTCCAAGGAACCGAAATCGGTATTGTGGCAATCAATGTCCGATAACTTCCCCCTCACTCCTGAACTTCTAGTGGACCAAATTGATGCTCTACGTGTGCTCCGCGCCGATACTGACGAGGAAAAGGGTCGACTGCTTGAGCAAATTGGCGGCAAGGGTCTCGTCGAGCAAGAAATGGTGTCACAAATGTCGGCGATCAAGCCGCTGCTTCATCCTGATCGCTTTGAAGAAGCGCACCGCATCATGATGCGCGGTATTGAAGTGCTTGACCGCAATGGTCCTCGTCCTGCCACAGTTCCAAATGTCGGGCCGCTGCGGCCAATCGCCCAGTGGTTGGTCCAGCAGGTCACGCGTTGGATTGTCAAGAGTCATCTCAATCGACTGACTGCACGAATCTGTGGGCTGTACGAAAAGCGTGAAGCGAACAGCGATTGGGGAACTCGCGAACATGCCATGTTGCGACGAGCGCGGCTTGATGCACGACGCGTTCAAGCCAACTCAACCGGAAATGCTTTAGGTCTTCCCACGTTTCTTTTAGGTGGAGCTGCTCTCACATCAGTCGCGAGTGGGTTACAAAGTTTGACGAGATCCGCGATGGACTCAACCCTGGGAGTTTCAATTTTGGGGTTCATCGCTGTTTTCGTCTTGGGCGCTTTGTCTTGGGTTGCGCTCTACAGCGCTGGAGTCGCCCGGCGACGCATCCGGCTTTCTACTGATCAACCTATGAAAGCACTATGGGAAACAATTGGTGCAGCCGGTAAACCACCCCGTGACGAGAGCTACAACTTTGCGGTCTATGCAATCATCTTGTTGGTGTTGGCCTGGATTGTTATTCCACTCGCAATTTGGTTAGCAGTTACTGCGTAGTTTCATCGCCGTGACCTTCAAGGTCTTCAAAGCGATCCACTCGACGAAGGGTCGGGAAAAATACTGAGAACAAAGCCACGACTCCGAGTGTTGCGACACCACCACCCACTACTGCAGCCTTTGTACCAAATGCTTGAGCCGCTACTCCACTTTCGAAAGCGCCCAATTCGTTGCTAGCACCAATGAACACGTTTTCTACGGCCATCACGCGTCCGCGTTTGTCATCTGGAGTCACCAGCGGAACCAACGTTCCGCGGATATACACGCTGATCATGTCTGAACCAGACAAAAGAACTAGCGCCAGAAAAGCAACGATGTACGACGTTGTCAATCCCAATGCAACAGTCGCTGCGCCGAACAATCCAACCACAATCAAAAGTGTTCGTCCGACATTGCGTGTAACTGGGCGCGATGCCAAAAAGACTGCCATCACCGCGGCGCCAATACCAGGCGCCGCGCGTAACCAGCCATACGCAACGTCACCCACTTGCAACTGATCCTCTGCGATAGCCGGCAATAGAGCTACCGCACCACCAAATAGCACTGCAAAAAGATCTAGCGAAATCGCCGCCAGCAAAATTGGAGTTCGGCGAATAAATCGCAACCCTTCAAGCGCCGTATACAACGAAACTTTCTCGGCTTTATCTTTCAAGGCTTGTCGTGTCTGCGGACGAACAAACTTGATCGACAGCAAAAATGACACACCAATTCCGATCAATGCGGCTGATACGAAATACGCCACGCTTGGATCGACTGCATAGAGAAATCCGCCCGTTGCAGGCCCAATGATCGCCGCAGTTGTCCATGTTGCTGAATACATTGCAATGGTTCGTGGCAGTGCCCCATCGGGAGCGACCATCGGTGGAATTGATCGGATAGATGGTGCAGCAAATGCCCGAGCGCAGCCAAAGATAAAAGCAATGACAAACAGTGGCCATACCGCAGTTGGTTTCGAGAGAGCGTAAATACCCAATGCAAGCGAACTCAAGAGTTCAAAACCGACCGCTATTCCACCCACAATTTTGCGATTAAATCGATCAGCGACTGAGCCAGTCACCAACACTAATAAGGCTGCAGGAAGAAACTCGGCGAGCCCCAGCAAGCCAATGTCTAGTTCGCGCCCAGTGATGTCATAAATCTGCTTACCAAGCACCGTTGCCTGCAACATCACCCCAGAAGAAGTAAAAACGCTCGATCCCAACAGGTTGCGAACTGGGCCGACCGTCAACAAATCGCGAGTACTTTCGGCAGGATTTCTTGGTTTTGTTGCTGACACAGATCAACCACCCTAGCCAAATCTGCTAACAATCTAAGAATGACTTCACTCGCTGATGACACCCGCTGGCTTGATGCCACTGCACAAGCCGAACTCATCTCTTCAGGTGAAGTCTCTCCCGCCGAGATGGTCAACGCTGCGATTGAGCGTGTCGAGCGTTACGACTCCAAGCTCAACGCTTTGACATATCGCTGGTTTGAAGCTGCACGACAACTCGCCGCGAGCAATGTTCTTCCCGACGGTCCGTTTCGCGGTGTCCCGTATCTTTTGAAAGATCTCTACGCAGCCGAGGCTGGTAAACCACTCAGTAATGGCAGCAAGGCGTACAAAGCTGCTAACTACGTTTCAACTGAAGACACCACTCTCGTCGCTCGTTACAAAGCTGCCGGGTTGATTTCAATCGGTCGCAGTAACAGTCCAGAATTCGGAAGTGTTCCCGTTACCGAGCCAGAAGCATGGGGACCAACGCGTAATCCCTGGGATCTCACTCGCACTTCAGGCGGATCAAGTGGTGGCTCGGCATCGGCAGTTGCCGCTGGCATTGTTCCAATCGCTCATGCCAGTGATGGCGGTGGATCAATTCGTATTCCGGCGGCTTGTTGTGGACTTGTCGGACTCAAAGTTTCGCAAGGTCGAATTTCAATGGGGCCTTACCGCGACGAAAGTAACCTTGGTGTTGAGCACTGCGTGAGCCGAACAGTTCGCGACTCGGCACGCCTCCTTGATGCAACACATGGTCCTGGAATCGGTGATGTGATCATCGCTCCAACACCACGTCGCCCATTTATTGAAGAAGTTGGCGCCGACCCAGGTCGCTTACGCATCGGCATGCTCGACTTCAATCCACGCGGAGGCGATGTTCATGCTGACTGTGTTGAGGGTGTGCACAAGACAGCAAAGTTGTTGGAGTCACTTGGCCACCACGTTGAACCTAGTTTCCCAGACATCTTCTCTGACAATGAGATAGGTCGAGCCTTCAGCATGTTGTGGAGCACCAACATGGGCACCGCAATTCGTCGATTCAGCGATGCACTCGGTCGAGAGATGACCCCCGACGATATTGAAGCCATGAACTGGGCACAAGCCGAATTTGCTAAAGGCGTTAATGGCGTTGACTTCTCGTTGGCACAAGCAAGTTCAGTCCTTTTCCGTCGCGCCATTCAGTCATGGTGGACACAAGGCTGGGATTTGCTACTCACACCAACCCTCGCTGCACCGCCACTGCTGATTGGTTCAATGCCCAACAATCCGGCGCGTCCGATGACGCCACTGATGACTGCCGGTGCATGGGTTTCGTTTACATCACAGTTCAATATCAGTGGCCAACCCGCAATCAGTCTGCCACTGCACCGCACTGCCGACGGGTTGCCGATTGGAATGCAACTCGTCGCCGCTTATGGTCGTGAAGACGTGTTGATTCGCGTGGCATCACAACTCGAGCAAGCCGCACCTTGGGCGCACCTCACTCCAAATCTCTAAGCAATCGGCCGTTCGTTAATAACTGCAGCTATGTCAATGCAACCATAGATGTGCGGGAAAGCTTCGGGTGCCGCGCCTAATTGCTCGACAACAACTTTGCTCGTCAATTTCGTTTCATCAATTTCGAGCAGGACTAATTCGCTGTCAGCAAGATCGCTATAAAAGCGATCGCGAACGCCCTTCCACTGACTCTCGTAACTGCAGTGGGTGTAGCCCTCATCGGCCACCGAGATTCCACGCGTTGACCAGGGATAGTTACTGCTTAATTTGGCCTGTTCCCAGTCGGCACGAATTGCGAGATGCAAGATCATCGAGCGGTCCAGCCACCATCAACAACGACGTGCTGACCAATCATAAATGAAGCCGCATCGCTCGCAAGCAAAAGAAGCGCACCATCTAATTCATGCAATTCACCCATACGCGGAAGTGGCGAATTTGAACGCATGAAATTCATACTTGATTCATCGTCCATGCCTTGGGTCATTTCTGAAGGGAACCAACCTGGACAAATTGCATTCACTCGAATACCTCGGCGAGCCCATTGCATACCGAGTTCGCGAGTCAGGTTGATGACTGCACCCTTTGATGCACAGTAATGAGCTTGTTTGATTGGCGCTGAACCAACAAGACCCAAGATTGAAGCGATATTGACAATGTTTCCGCTGCCAGCTTCTTTCATATAAGGCGCACACAACTTTGAGAGATGCCAAATTGCCGTGACGTTGATTTCCATAGCCGTGCGGAAGGTGTCAAGATCTTCGTCTTCGACAGCAACTTTGTGGCCGACTCCAGCATTGTTGATCAAAATTCGTGGCGGGCCAACTTGACGCACGGTTTCGGCGACTAAACGTTCGCGATCTTCGGCCAAACTCAGGTCAACGGCAATCGCGATTGAACCTGGAAGTTCCTTGACTAATGCTTCAAGGCGATCAAGGCGACGGGCAGCCAAAACAACTGTCGCGCCAACAGCGTGCAGTGTGCGAGCGAATTGAACCCCAAGACCTGACGATGCACCAGTGACGATGGCAACACGGCCATCCAGTCGAAAAGCGTTCAAAGGATTGGCGGCGTTATTTGTTGCTGATTCGGCAGTTGACATGCCAGCAAGGTTACGGGCACTCGGCGCATCCTTCCCATTTGAGGCGTTGTCTGTGGCACGATATGCAGATGACCTCACCTCGACATTTGGTTTTAGTTCATGGCGCCTGGCATGGAGCATGGTGTTTTGGTGCGCTACAGGCCGAACTTGATCGTCGTGGAATTGCGAGTCTGGCCATTGACCTCCCCGGTCACGGTGCCTCACCATTGCCACTCACCGATTTTTACGGTGATGCGCAATGTGTCGCCGATGTTCTCGTTTCACTTCATGCCCGTGGAGTTGACGATGTTGTACTCGTGGGACACAGTTACGGCGGAGCCGTCATTTCTCAAGCTGCATCTTCAAGTCCGACCGTTTCGCACCTCGTCTATCTAGCGGCCTTTGCACCAGAATCTGGTCAAAGCGTGATGTCACAACTGATGGGCATGCCGCGTCACGACACCGCACTTGGTGGCGCGATGGTGGTCATTGACGATGCGAATACAACCATCAATCCCGCGCTAGCCCAAGAAGCCTTTTATGGTTGTTGCGATAGCGGCGTGATAGCTGCATCTATCGCTCGCCTGTCACCTCAACCTATGGTGACCATGACACAAGAAGTCACCGGATCGCCCCGGGATTCAATTTCGTCAACATATGTGTTGTGCTCACAAGACCAGGCAGTACATCCTGAACATCAAAAAATCATGTCGCAACTTTGCGAAAACGTAGTCACACTTGATACTGACCACTCGCCGTTCGTTTCCATGGTCAAAGAAACTGCCGACATTCTTGAACGGATTGCCAATTCATGAAAATACGTATTGGTTACGGCCTCGGTGTTCGCACCAATCTCAACGACGATGGTTTTACCCAAGTTGTCGATGCACTTGAATCGCTCAAATTCGACAGCTTGTGGCTGAGCGAACGAATTGGTGGAGAAGCACCGGATCCTCTTGTGGCGATGTCATTCGCTGCTGGACGTACCACCAAGTTGAAATTTGGAATGAGTGTGATGGTGTTGCCAGGTCGCAACCCCGTCATTCTTGCGAAAGAACTTGCGACTCTTGATCGATTATCAAATGGTCGCCTACTGCCAGCTTTCGGGCTAGGCGTTGCTGATCCGCACGAGCAACAAGCATTTGGCGTGGCCCGCGAAGAACGCGCGAAGCGATTCAATGAAGCTCTCGAAGTCATTCGCGCCTGTTGGACCCAACCATCTGTCACCCACCACGGCACCTATTTCAATTACGACGATCTACGAGTTCAACCCAAACCACTTAAAGGTTCACCCGATGTTTGGCTCGGTGGTATTGCCCCGAGCGAACTGAAGCGTGTCGGACGTTTGGCCGATGGTTGGCTTCCGAGTTTCGTAACTCCAGCTGATGCCGAACGTGGTCGCATCGAGATTCAACGGGTTGCGGCCGAGCATGAACGTGAAATTGATCCTGAACATTTCGGAGCACTCATCCCGTACGCTCACGGACCACTCCCCGACTCTGTGGCCAAAGCATTAATGGCTCGTCGACCTGACCTCGATGACATCAATCAACTCGTTCCGCAGGGTTGGCCCGCACTACAAGAATTCATTAAGCAATTCGTTGATGCAGGAATTTCAAAGTTTGTGGTTCTGCCTATTGTTGAGCCGAAATCTGCCAATGAATGGTGCGAGCACCTAGCAGTTGCAGCCGAACAGTTACTGCCGCTTGAAAACTGATTCATGGGCGTCAAAAGTGCCAAATCTGGCACGGTTTCGCGCCCAATAGGTGATTAGGCGAAGGGCGAGATCCAGGCGTGGACATTACGGCCGATCGCCTCAATGTCGTATCCGCCCTCTTGCAGAATCAATGTCGGCAAACCGAGTTGCTTCACCACTTCACCGCAACGACGGTACCCATCAGTCGTCAAAGCCAAGTCACTGATCGGGTCATTCCAATAAGTGTCAACACCTAACGACACAATCACCATGGACGGCGCAAACGACGCGATCTGTTCGCAGACTCCACCAAGCCGTGCAACATACTCATCGTCTTCAGCTTCGGGTCCAAATGCCACGTTGATGTTGTAGCCCCGGCCTTTGCCTGCACCAGTTTCATCTTCATGTCCAATGAACCATGGATAGGCACGCTTCGGATCTCCGTGCAATGAAACAAACTGGACATCATCGCGCTCATAGAAAATCTGTTGCGTACCATTGCCATGGTGATAGTCGACATCAAGCACTGTCACTTTGGTACCGGTAGTTGACGCAACATGGTTCGCAACGATGGCCGCATTATTGAAATAGCAAAAGCCACCAAAAACATTGGCTGCGGCATGGTGTCCAGGAGGACGACACAAGCCATACGCCGAAGGTGCACCAGCAAGAATTTTCTCGGCAGCGGTAAGAGCCACATCAACCGATGCACGCGAAGCGAGATATGTTCCCTCAACCATGGGCGTCGCAGTTTCGTAACACCAATAACCAAATGCGGCGGCAGCACCTTCGGGTGGTCGGGCCGCACTCATTCCTTCACGTAAACCAACATGCAACATTGCTTCTGGAGCAAATTCGCGCCGTCCAGTAGCAGCGTGAATTTCTGGCCACGCTTTTTCTAGATAATCAATGAGCCCGAGTGCATGCACTGCTTCAATCGGCGCACGACCGTGTTCTTTCAGACCAATGAATGAGAAACGTGCATCAGTTTCAAGTTGTTGACGAATTGTCTCGGCCCGATCGGGACGTTCGTACGTCGGAATAGGTTGCCCAAGATTGATTTCCATCTTCGGGTTTTGATGACGGTGCAGATCGGTCCAAACGACATCCATACGCCAACTCTAAACGCTGTGAGTTACCCCAACCACACTGCCGTATTGCCCGCCAGCAACTTTGACCCGTCACGATTGGTCATCGCTCCATTCACCGATTCCAAAATGACCAAACGATTGGCAACCAGCGTCGC
>CALPPJ020000036.1 GCA_943325425.2 Bifidobacterium breve
TTACTTGCCGCTTCGTAGCGCAGGGGCAAAGTGCGTAAACCACGTAAGGCCAAGAACGCTTCAAGCGCACCTGGCGTTGCCCCTTGCACAACTCGTGCTCGACTCAGCTTTTCAAAAATTTCTGGCTGGTGAGTCAGTGCTAAACCAATCATCAAGTCACTGTGTCCGCCGATGAATTTTGTCCCCGAGTGCATCACCACTGACGCACCAAGTTTGAGAGGTTGTTGGCCAATGGGCGAAGCGAATGTTGAGTCAACCACTGTTTTCACATTGCTTGCATTCGCAGCACGACACAATGTCTCAAGCTCAGTTTCATCAAGAGTGGGGTTAGTGGGTGTTTCAATCCAGAGAACTACTCGTTCTGCCCCCACCTGTGCCACCGACTCATTCATTGCATTTGTGACGACATCGGTATCAACAATGTCAACAGAAACAATTCGTACATGACCATGCTCTTGCATATCACCCAGCAATGCTCGAACGCCTAGATAACTCACACTCGGTACAACAACAATGCTCGGATGTAATGCAAACAAAATCGCCGAAGCCGCCGCCATTCCGGTAGCAAATGAAAGGCATTGGCCACCTTCCAATTCACCGACAGCCTGCTCAAGCGCAGCCCAAGTAGACGTGCCGTGAGTGCGCGCATAGTCACCGCTTGACTGAAAGTTAGATGCGAGAACAATCGACGCATTGAGCGGATCGTTTTCATTTTGTGGTCGACCGGCAGTAACCGCGATCGTGCGTGCTGAACGAGAATTGTTTGAATCAGTCATGACGTACAAAAACCTCCGGCGAACCGCCTGTATGAATAAAGATCACATCATCGCCATTGCCCCAACGGCCTTGACTTGCATTTCCTAATAATCCCGCCATGCCTTTTGCGGTGTACACATCATCAAGAACCCATGCTCCGTTATGTGCCGCCCACTTGATGGCTGCACGCGATGCTTCGGTGGGGATTGCATAATCTTCACCGAGCCAACGAGCGTCTACTTCAATGTCTTCTTCAAGTACGACACCAGGCAACCCGGCAATGGTCAAAGCTTCTTGGGCAAGTTCTTTGACCGATGGATAGCCGGCAATTACTCCTTTGGCGACACCAATTGCCAAAAGTTTCGGCAGCACATCAACCTTGCCGGTGGCGCGCGCATAAGCGCGCCCCGCAACGAGACCAGCATGAGTGCCACCGCTTGACGATGTAAACACAATTGTTTGCGGTGAAATGTTCAATGCCTTGGCCTGATCAACGATTTCTTGGTATGCCACGATGTAACCAAGTGCGCCCACTGCGGTCGACCCACCAATCGGAATTGAATAAGGCCTCAGGCCTTGGGCACTCAACTCGTCGGTGAGGTCTTCGCGAGCAATTTCTAAAAGTCCCCACTCGGATGGTCCTGCACCAGTGAAATGTTGATGCGCGCCAAATCGCTCCGATAGCAACTGATTACCTTCAAGGACCGCTGGCCGATCTCCGGCCAGCACCAAATGCACTTCAAGACCAAGCACTGCCCCAGCCGCGGCGGTCATTCGACAATGATTTGACTGTCCCGCTCCAACGGTGATGAGGCAAGTAGCCCCCGCGGCTACTGCGGCCCCACACAAGAACTCAAGCTTGCGGGCCTTGTTGCCGCCCATACCCAATCCCGTGAGATCGTCGCGCTTGACCCATAAACGGCTCTGACCAGCAAGAACTGGTCCTCGTTCAAGATGCGTCGGCAAAGTTGCGAACCGCACGCGGGGCTGGCCGAACTCAACGTCGGTGACAATGTGTCGATTCGAATCTCCAGCCACAACGTCAGGCTATTCCCCAATCAACAGTCACGACCCCTCCTGCCACCAGATTTGCGGTTTCTCAAAGCAAAGCCAAATCTGACGAGATTTCTGTGAAGTTCACCTCAGGCGCCAAGAATGACAAGCGCAAGTCAATCCTCAAGACCAAAAAACCAGGACTGGTCTCAACTTCTTGCGAATACGAAAATTTCAATCGTGACTCGGATAGTTCAGATTCAGAATTGAACGACAACAATGATGAGAGTGCTGACGACTGATTGGAACCAACTACTTGCTGACGAATTCACATCGTCGTATTGGCACGAATTGCAAGAGTTCATCACACTAGAACGCAGTCAGCACCATGTTTTTCCCGCACCAGAGAATGTCTTCACCGCTCTTGAACTGACATCGTTCGCACATACACGGGTCGTCATTTTGGGGCAAGACCCTTATCACGGACTCGGCCAAGCCCACGGGCTCGCTTTTTCAGTTCAGCCTGGAACACGTATTCCACCATCGTTACGAAATATCTTTAAAGAACTCAGCAACGACATCGGCTGTGCGGTTCCAGTTCACGGTGATCTCACTGCGTGGACGCAACAAGGAGTGCTCCTTCTGAATACAACTTTGACCGTGCGGGCTGGGCAGGCTGCCTCGCATCAAGGTTACGGCTGGGAAATTTTCACGGATCAAATCATTCGTGTACTTAATCGAAAAACCGATTCAGTGGTCTTCATTTTGTGGGGAGAAACATCGCGCAAGAAAGCGAATCTGATTGATGTGCAGCGGCACGTCATCATTAAATCTGCGCACCCATCACCGCTATCGGCTCGCCACGGGTTTTTCGGTTCTCGACCATTTTCTCGAACGAATACTGCGCTCATCGAAAATGATCGAGAACCAATCAACTGGATTCTTTAGCTCAACCTGCAGGGCTCGGATACGACGGCGGAGTTTCTGCCTCTGGAGCAACATCGTAAATCGCTATTGCGCCATCTTGAACAAACAACTTGTCTTCAGTTGGCCATTCACCTGGCATGTAACGCTGACCACCATCAACAAACTTCATGAGGCCAGTTCCTTCCCGAGCATTCTCGTCGGGACCCGTTGCTGTGGCATCCCACCAGAAAACCGTGGCATCGTCAACACCGTTGTAATCGACTTCGGGCCAAATGCCTTGGTCGCCGTAGGTTAGATACGACGCTGTTAAGGCAGGTCGAGTCTTAATCGTCTTGATGTAATCGCCCATTGTTTGTGGTGTCAAATTTGGACCAGTCCCCTGCAAGGCCGAGAACAATAAGTTGAATCCGGGCATGAAGACAGGCGCTCCAAGCGGAGCTGGTGCATCTGTACCCGTGAACCACTTGTACAGAACCTTTGTGCCCACAACATCGGGGTTCACACGTACAGCAAGACTGGTGACGCCAAATGCATGAGCCCACTGTTTTTGGTCATAGCCGCGCCCAAAGGCATTGGTATCAGTCAGTGTTGCCGCAGCAACTAACCACTCGGGTTCATATTCTTGAGCGGTGGCCTCACGAGTGAAATCACCAGGGGCAACTGGGTCGGTTGACATGATGACAGTGGTAATACCATCGGCCTTCATCTTCGCAACAATCTGTGAAGCCTGCTGTTGAATGGTCCCAGGATCAAGTTTGTACGGCAAGACCAAAGCCGGATCTGCTCCAACTTCAGCAAGGCGTGACACCATCAAATCAGCTAAACGCTTCGATTCTGCGCCGGCACTTTCTTCGTAAACAAGAGCAAACTTACGCGTCTCGGCTTTCAGCGCATCGCCCGCATGTGAAGCAGGTTTACCTGCCAACTGCTTACCAATGAATTCAACAACATGTACTTGCTTTTGTTCAGAACTTCCGTCAAGTGCCCATACATATGGATCGCGCTCGGCAAACCACTCAGCGGTGCCGCCGCCACAGGAAACACACAGTGTTTGGCGAGCGGCCAATTCATCACCAAAAGCATTGGTTAGCGCAGGACCGCCAACGACAGCAAACGGTTTGTACTCTTCAACAATGCGCTGAGCGTCAGCACGAGCCGTCACTTCATCATTAGCAAGTCCGGTGCTTTCGTACGAAACGTACTTGATCTTGCGACCATAAAGTTCGTAGTACGTCTCAAAGTACTTAATGAAACCTTCGATTGTTTCATTCTCTTGAGCGTTGGTTTCATCGACCTTTACAGCTGAGGTGATGTAGTTGATGATGGGATCGTTATCAGGACCCTGATAATGCACGATCGTGATTTCATCGGCAGTCACACCTTGTGCTGTGGCGCCACCGTTGTCACCGGTGAATGGTGCCATACATGCCGGCGCGAAATAATCAGGAACGGCAATAGTGCCCTTCTCGGTGTCGCAGCGCGCACCCCAATCAATTGCGCTAAATGCCTCTTCGCTCAAAGTTTCCTTGGCATTGGCAAATGAAAGTGGATAGTCCCACGTGTCGGCACCAGTCGCAGCTGTATCCGACGGCGCTTCGCTTGATGCGGGCGCATCACTGGCTGCTGGCGCAGATGTATCTGTTGTTCCTTCATCGTCGCCGCCCCCCGACGACACGACAATGGCAACAACGACCAAGACAATAACGATCAGGGCTCCGATCGGACCCCATTTCTTTAAAGCCTGTGAATTACCTGAACGATTACTGTTGGAACTGCTAGCTGGTTGCATGATTATCCCCCTTGCCCTGAACGGGCGATCGCGGCACTTGATGTACCTAAATATGACTCAATAACTACTGGATGTGCAAGAACTTCTTCGGGAAGACCACTGGCAATCACTCGACCTTGATCAAGAGCAATCAGACGATCAGAAACCGATGAAACAAATGGAATGTCGTGCTCAATGATGAGCAAAGCTGCGCCCATTTCATCGCGCAAGCGACGCACGACTGGCGACAATGCTTCAACTTCACGTTGTGCAAGACCCGAGGTTGGTTCATCGAGCAAGATCACACTCGGACGATGTGCTACTAAACATGCCAGGTCAACAATGCGGCGAGTACCTGTTGAGAGTTCACGAATGTATTTCTGCTGATAGTCGCCAAGACCAAGCAATTCAATCAATTCGTTCACTCGCAGTCGAACGGCGTCCTCAGATTCAAAGACTGGTGGCAGGTACATCGCTGCGGCTAATGCACTGCGATTCTTCACCCAACGCTCTAGCGACACACACAACGTTTCATAAACCGACAATTCTGGGAATAGTCGCGCATCTTGAAATGATCGACCGAGACCAGCAGTAGCGCGGCGAGTAGGTGAGGCACTCGAGACATCTTGCCCTTCAACCTCAATCTCACCAGCGAACAAAGGCGTGTATCCCGAAATCAGGTCAAACAATGTGGTCTTTCCGGCACCGTTTGGCCCGATAACTCCGACAATCTCTTTTTCGTGAACCTCTAATGACACTCCATCAACTGCACGAATACCGCCAAAGGCTGCAACGGCTCCATTGGTGCGCAGGACCACCCGTTCGCTCGTCACCCGTACTTCGGATAGTGAAACCTCATCACTTTTTTCACTTTCGGCAGCCCCCGAGAGAAACACCGAACGCAAGATGTCGGGACGATTCAATAACTCAGCTGTGGGTCCAGAAAAACGAATCTCTCCCCGTTCAAGGAAATAGGCCCGGTGTGCAACCGTCAAAGCCACGTTGACACTTTGCTCAACCAACACCACCGTGACACCTTCTTCGGCCAAGCGCTTCACTACTGGCAACATCTGTCCAACAATCACCGGGGCAAGGCCAAGTGAAAGTTCGTCAATCAACAAGACCCGTGGTCTCATGATGAAACTCATCGCCAGGGCCACCATTTGTTGTTGACCTCCCGAAAGATTGACGGCTGCTTCATCGAGTCTTTCATTGAGAACGGGGAACATCTCAAGAACTTCCGCGCGAGCACGAGCAACATCTTCCATATCGCGTCGGTGTGTCCAACCCGCGAGTTCTAGGTTCTCACGAACCGTCAACGAACCAAAGACACCTTGTCCACCAGGCATCTGCACAATGCCCATTGCGGCAATTTCGTGAGGAGGTGCGTGCGTAATATCTCGACCATCAAAAATGATGGCACCCTTATCTGCTTCAACAGTTCCGCTGATGGCCTTCAACAGGGTGCTCTTACCAGCTCCATTGGTTCCGAGCAAGGCGACGATCTCGCCTTCTTCCATCTCCATATTGAGACCTTGTAACACCATGCGATTGTCGTAACCAGCGAAGACGCCACGTAACAGCAACAACTTGGCGTTGCCATTTCGGCGGTCGTACAAAGCTTCTGAACGGGCAGCAGCTGATTGCCACACTTGACCAATGTCATCCATGATCACGTTACGAATTGAAAGTTGGATGAGTCCACCAATCAAGAACAACGGAATCATGACCAACATGCCGACGCGAATGTTGAACTTGTCTGAAATCCAACCAATGAATGGCAGTACTGCCAAACCAGGAATAATCCACAACGATGCAACCGAGAATCCGGTCGCTCGAGCGCGTGGCGGAATCGCCAATGACAGTCCCGCAAAAGTTGCTGGTCCGAGCATGGCGAGTGACGCTGAAATCAAACAGTTGACCGCCACCGCAATGTAGATATTCGGTGCGAGTGCAAAAGCGGCTGACAAAAATGCTGCAGCAATCGAAACGTACGCGCCAACTTTTGTCAGTCCGGCGATGTTGCCGGCGAACTTTTTTGACAACCAACGTGCACCAACAATGAGCCCGACCAACTGGAATGGTTCAGCAATCGCCGCTGCGATTCCGCGGGCCCTTTCATCAAGCCCGAATTCTTGTTCGTAGAGCAACGATGCAAGCGTCACAAATCCAATAAAGCCCGTTGCCAAAAACGGCAAGCTGTACCAAATTCTTTTTAGTGACTGCACCTTTTGCACAGTTCGCCAACTCTCAGCAAACGAAGGCGATTCTTCTTCAGTATTGGCAACCTCGTCGGTTGCTCCCATCGCCTTGCGTTCCCACATACCGCGAATTGGTTCCTTTAACTTCACTGCCAAGACCGCAAAGATCACCGTCGGAATCATGAAGATCAAAAATGGTGTCCGCCAACCAAAATAGTGCGCCAAGAATCCTGCACTAATTGGACCAACAAAAGCGCCGACTGCGTTGGCTGCACGATGAAACGAAAAAACCTTGGCCCGAACTTCGATGGGGTAATAATCAGAGATCAAAGAGTTGTGCGTTGGATCAATCACCGCTTTACCAAGTGATGAACCACTGCGCGCGATCGTCAACATGATGACACCCAAAGCGATGCCCGTCATGCCGGAGAAAATACCCCACACCAATGCACCAATCACTGCAAGAGGAATTCTCTTTGAACGGTCTGCCATTTGCGCAATCGGCACTTGTAACGCCAAGGCAGCCACACTCGATAAGGCGACAATGGCCAACATCGTGCTGAGATCAAGATTGAAGTGATCACGAATCTCGGGTAGTAAAATTCCGAAGGCAGCACGATCTAATTCGTCGACTGCATTGAGTCCAAACAAAACGAGAATTGGATAAATCGCCTCGCCACCACAAATCTCACGAAGAGACGCGATGGGATGACGAATACTCCACCAAACGCTGTGTGATTCGCTCATGACACACCATTCTTATGTTTCGAGGCTTCATGCTTGATTGCGTGTCGTTTCGCGATGCGTTGCGACAGTTCATCGCGCACCCGAATCACTAGTGCCCCGAGCCCACCTGGCAGTGCCAACAAGACAAACAAGACTCCGACTGCCGTTGACAAGAAACGCCACTCATCGGCTGTGACAAACCACTGCATGCCACGTAGGTAGGCCGCTCCGAGCACCGCGCCAAACAACGAACCGAGTCCGCCGACAATCGATGCAGTAAACACTTCTAAGCTTCCGCCGACGTTATAACTGCGAATATCAAAACTGTAATTCAGATGCGTGTACAACGCACCGGCAACACCCGCAACTGCACCAGAGATAGTGAAAGCAGTTAACTTGACCCAAATCACTGGTATCGCGTACGACTGTGCAGCCTTTTCATTGTCACGCAAAGCCAAGATGGCCCGCCCAGTACGACTATGACGGATACCTCGAACTGCGACGAACACAATCGCCAAGACGATCAGTGTGTACACATAAAAACGCGTTGGTGTATCAATATTGATTCGACCAAATAACGGGAGTCGTTTGATACGACTGTCGGGAATCCACGAAAAGAAGCGACCGTTCAACAACCATTCCGTCACACTTAATGCGAAAACCAAAGTGACCACTGCCAAATACAAACCACGAAGTCGTAATGCTGGCAATCCCACGATGAAGGCGGCAATTCCTCCAGCAATTGCCGCAATAACGACGGACAGGGACAGATCAATATTCCATTCAGATGTGCACTTGGCACTGACGGCCGCACCAATCGCCACGAAACCAACTTGTCCCAACGAAATTTGACCAGCCCATCCAGTCAGCACAACCAGCGAAACACCAATAATGCTATAAATGAAAATCGCTGACACTTTGATCACTTGATCGGTGCGCAAGAAAAGTGGAATTGCAACCACCGCTGCACCAATGAGAGCGAACGTTCCCCAGCGCATCAATCGCACAAGTGGAAGCTTGGCAATTTCTCGAGGTAACGCGCGGACTTCATCAGCCAGTCGCCACGATGCGGTCGTATCTTGATCAAGCCGAGTTGAACCTCGTCGTTGCAATAGAAGCGCAGCCATTACTGCCACACCAACAAACGGTGCAACCAACAGCGGACTATCAGCATTCCACTGAATGCCGTATTCCAAAATTCCGAGCGCCACTGCGGCAACGGCGATTGTTGGAAGGTTGCGTAAGCGACCAATGACCAGTGCCGCGAGCGCCAAAACCAAATTCGAAATAGACAATGCCCCACCGATAGGTACACCCAAAATTCCGGCGCGCAAGAACAAAGCAAGGAACGACAACACCGATGCCAACATCCAGACAACAGTCGACAGCCAACCAACCGGAATACCAAGAAGTGCAGCTCGATCACTACGTTCGGCTGCAGCGCGCACCGCGGTTCCGAGAGTCGTCTTTGATAAGAACAA
>CALPPJ020000037.1 GCA_943325425.2 Bifidobacterium breve
GTCAGATTCGTTACTACGTGTTCGCACTTCTCTTCGTCGTGTTTGACGTTGAAGCGGTGTTTATTTTCCCGTGGGCCACTCAGCTCGAACGCTACGCCGGTTTCGGTTTAGTTGAAATGGGTGTGTTTGTGGGCGTGTTGTTATTAGGTCTCGTCTACGCCTGGCGCAAGGGTGTTCTTCGCTGGGTGTAATGGACAAGGAGTCACATGGGTCTCGTTGACCGCGGGCGGCTGCCAAAGCCGCTGAATTCATTACTAAACATGGGTCGCTCGTACTCCCTATGGGTGTATCAGTGGGGGCTCGCGTGTTGCGCCATCGAGATGGGCGCTGCTTTTGCATCCCCGCGATATGACGTCATGCGCCTTGGTGTTATTCCGCTTCCGGCAAGTCCGCGTCAAGCCGACCTTGTGGTGATTTCCGGAACCGTGACCGACAAGATGGCTCCAGCTATCAAGCGTTTGTACGAACAAATGCCAGATCCGAAGTACGTCATCTCGATGGGTTCATGCGCAAACAGCGGTGGACCATATTGGGACAGTTATTCAGTGACCAAGGGCGTTGACCAAATCATTGCGGTTGATGTGTATGTACCTGGTTGTCCTCCTCGGCCCGAGGCTTTGCTTGAAGGCGTTGTGTTGTTGCAACAGCGCATCTTGAACGAAGACATGGGTGCCCGTTGGCGCGGCGAGGGTTACAAGCCGATCATCGTTGGCGAATCCAAGAAGTCTAAGAAAGCTGCCGCCAAGCGAGGTGAGTTGAATGTCGTCAACTGATACTCCGATTGCTGAGATTCCTGGCGACACTTTGCGCGAGCGCATTGTTGACGATCTTCGTACGCATATTGGCGCCGATCTCGTCGACAGTTTGGTGAAGCCTGGCGATGATGTATGGGTACGTGTCAGTACTGATGCATGGCGTCGTGCTGGTGTTGCTTTACGCGACATGGGCTTTGAGTACTTTTGTTTCTTGTCGGCCATCGACTGGATGCCATCGCCATTTGGCAAAGGCGAAGATGATCCCACTGCTCCGCCGCCTGAACGTGACGACACAGTGAGACAGGGTTACGCCGGTGGCGCAACTCGCATGCAAGTGCTCGCTCGATTAGTGCACCCCACCTTGCATGTTGGTGTCAACATCAAGTGTGATGTACCCGATGCCGAACCTGTTGTTGAATCATGGGTTTCAGTTTTCGCTGGTGCGAATTGGCACGAACGAGAAGCTCATGAAATGTTTGGCATTGGTTTTGCTGGTCACCCCGATCTTCGCAATATGTATTTGCCAACAGAATTTGAAGGTCATCCGTTGCGCAAAGACTTCCCCTTGCTTGCGCGCATGGTGAAGCCGTGGCCCGGAATTGTCGATGTTGAACCCATGCCTGGTGGCTCTGCTGATGAAGAAGGTGACGCAGAATGACGTCTACTGAATCACTTATTGATCGTCGCCAACTGGCGTACATCGCGTCGCAGGCCGCCGATGCGCGTCTCAACGTTGAACTCGAAACCGAGGGCATGACCCTCAACATCGGACCGCAGCACCCCGCAACTCACGGTACGTTGCGCATCATTGCTCACCTTGACGGTGAACAAGTGGTGTGGGCCGAACCTTCGTGTGGCTATATGCACCGTGGTTACGAAAAACTCACCGAAGTTCGTACGTACCCACAAGTGACCTCACTTGTGAACCGCATTGACTGGCTCGGAAGTTTTGCCAACGAAGTGCCCTTCATTTTGGCTGCTGAAAAGTTGATGGGAATTGAAGCACCACCGCGTGCTCAATGGATTCGCACTATCTTGTTTGAATTGTCACGTATCGCCAACGTGTCGCTGTTCCTCGGCGACCTCGGCGTGCAGTTAGGCGCTGTCACGCCCGTGTTCATGGCGTTCCGCGATCGCGAACACGTGTTGAACCTCATCGAAGGAACTACGGGCGGACGCTTCCATCCCAACTTTGACCGCATTGGTGGGCTCAAAGACGATCTTCCCGCGGGCTTCATTGATGAAACTCGCGCGGTCATGAAGACGTTGCGTAATTTCTGCACCGAAATGGAAGACCTTCTGTTCGGTAACGAGATCTTCCAAAGCCGTACTCGCGGTATTGGTGTGATTCCGAAAGACATCGCCATGCAGTACGGCTTGTCTGGCGCCAACTTGCGCGCGAGTGGTGTTGATTGGGACTTGCGTCGTGATCAGTCATTGCCGATGGCTTGGGACAAGGTCGACTGGAAAGTTTGGACTCACCCAGACGGCGACAGTTTCGCTCGTTGCTGGATTCGTCTGCAAGAGGTTCGCGAATCAACACTGATCGTTGATCAGTTACTCGACAACATCCCCTCAGGTCCGGTCATGGCCAAAGTGCCGCGAATCATCAAGGTTCCTGAAGGCGAAGCTTGGGTATCAACCGAAAATCCACTCGGCGAAATGGGCTACTACGTTGTGAGCAAGGGCGATCTTGGTCCGTTCCGTACCAAGATTCGTTCGGCCAGCTTCAACAACATTTCAATCGTGCCTTGGATCTTGAAGGGTGTCTATGTTCCTGACATCATCACGATCCTCGCCTCGCTGTACTTCATCCTCGGAGACATCGATCGATGAACGCTCTACTTGCCGCTGATCTGCCGTACTGGGCACAGTCGTTGTTGCGCGTCCTAGGCGGCGTGGTTGCAGTGTTGTTACCTGCTGGCACCATCGTGTATCTCTTCTTGTTCAAAATGATGTCGTTCATGCAGAGTCGTCTCGGTCCAATGGAAGCCGGTCCGTACGGTTCAATGCAGTTGTTTGCTGAAGTTGGCAAGTGGTTGCAGAAAGAAGACATCACACCAGCTCGGGCCGATCGAGTGATTTTCAAGATTGCACCTCTCGTGGTTTTGGCGAGCACGTTCTTATTGGTCGCCGTTGTTCCATTTGGTCCCGATGCTTGGTTCACCAACTTTGAAGCCGGCGTGTTTTACATGTTGGCCGTTTCATCAGTGAGCGTGCTCGGAATTTTGATGGCGGGTTGGTCAAGTGCCAACAAGTATTCGTTGCTCGGTGGTCTGCGTGCCGCCGGTCAGTTGATTGCTTACGAACTTCCGATGGTGCTGGCAGTGATTGGTGTCATCATTCAGGCCGGCACGATGAACTTGCAGGGCATTGTTCTTGCGCAAAATGGCGGCGAGATTTTCGGTTGGAACGGACTTGGTAACCCGTACATCCTTACGCAGTTCACGGGCTTCATCATTTTCATGATTGCAGTGCAGGCCGAACTGACTCAGACACCTTTCGACATGCCAATCGCCGAATCAGAACTCGTTTCTGGTTACATGACCGAGTATTCGGGATTCCGTTTCTTGACTTTCTTCATCGCCGAATTTGCAACTGCTGGCGTGTTCTCACTGATCGCCTCGGTGTTGTTCCTAGGCGGATGGGGAGTTCCATTCGCTTGGTTTGACTGGAACAGTATTGATGACGTCTCTGATTGGATGAACGTTGTCGGACCGCTCATCATGTTTACGAAGATGATGGGCTTAGCGTTTGTCATTATGTGGGTGCGCTTTAGTTACCCGCGTTTCCGTGAAGACCAACTACAGCGTTTCGCGTGGAAGGTTCTCATTCCCGTTTCATTGGTGAACATCATGATCACCGCGATCTTGAAGGTGGCGTTCTAATGCCCAAGGTCCCTGGTCTTTTTAAAGGTCTCGGCGTCACGCTGAACACCTTGAAGCGCACCGCTATTGACGGTACGAATACGGTGCAGTATCCGCACGAAAAAGAAGCGCCGCCGATTCGTGCACGTGGAGTCATTGCACTTCACGAAGGCAACTGCACTTCCTGCATGTTGTGCGTGCGCTCATGTCCTGACTGGTGTATCTACATCGAGGGCCACAAAGAAATGGCGCCACCGCGTCGCGCTGGCGGCAAGCCCCGTCAGGTCAACAAACTTGATCGCTTCGACATTGACTACGCACTCTGCATGTATTGCGGTATCTGCGTTGAGGTATGTCCGTTTGATGCGTTGTTCTGGAGTCCCGAATACGAATACAGCGAACCCAAGATTGCCGACTTGTTGCACGACAAGGCCAAGTTGAGCGAGTGGATGGAAACGGTTCCTGAAGCACCGGCTCTTGAAGCTGGCGCCGAAAAGAAGGGTAAGAAGTAATGGTCGCAGCCGATCTTCTTGTCGCCCAAAACGTGGGCTTTGGCATCATCTCGTTATTGATGGTGGTTTCGGCCCTCCGCGTTGTCACCGTGAACAATGTGGTGCACGCCGCTTTGTGGCTTGTCGTTGTTTTGTCAGGTGCCGCAGCGCAGTACTTGTTGCTGTCGGCCGAATTTGTGGCCATCACTCAGGTCTTGGTGTACGTGGGCGCCGTGATGGTGCTGTTCTTGTTCGGCACGATGCTTACTCGTGCTCGCATTGGCGCAGAATCCGATCTCAATAACAAGAACTGGGCACTCGGTATTCCGGTCGCACTCTTGATGTTGGGTGTCATGACGTATGTGATCATCGATGGTTTCGGTAGCGAACGCCTCATCGAGAATCCTGGCGACATGGAACCCATTCCGGTTCAAGTCATTAGTGATGACATCTTTGGTCCGTATTTGTTGCCTTTCTGGGCGTTGTCGTTTGTATTACTCGTCGCCGTCATTGGTGCCATCGTTTTGGCGCGGAAAGACTGAGAGGCCGACCATGTTGACTGCTCAATTTCTTCTCTTAGGTGCCGTGCTGTTCTGCATCGGTGTCTACGGCGTACTTGCTCGCAAGAACGCCGTCATGGTGTTGATGTCGATCGAACTCATCTTGAACTCAGTCAACATCAACTTGTTGGCATTCTCGGTTCGCCATGGTTCAGTTGATGGCAACACGTTTGCTTTATATGTCATTGCAATTGCCGCCGCCGAAGTTGGGGTGGGCTTGGCCATGGTGTTGTTGATTTATCGCAACCGACGCACCATTGCGCTTGATGACTTGTCAGAGATGAAGGGCTAACCGATGCTGGCTCAAGAAATGACCTCAGAAGTCGTCGCTTCGTCTGGCTGGTTCTTAGAACACGCTTGGGTGATTCCGATTATTCCGGCTGTTGCTTTCGTGCTCATCATTTTCTTCGGCAAGAAGTTGCCGATGAAAGGTAGTGAACTCGGTGTGTTTTCCATGCTCGCCTCGTTGGTTTTTGCCGGTGGTGCAGCCTGGCAGTGGATTCAACGAGTCAATAGTGTCGTGGACGTTGCCCACGAAGCAGTTGCCGAAGGCGCCCATCATGCCGCACCTTTCGTAGCTCCGGTCATCCAAGAATGGACTTGGTGGCAAAGTGGCGGATTCCATTTCGGAATCGGTCAACACATTGATGGCTTAGCGCTCACCCTTTTGGTGGTCGTGGCGTTCATTTCAAGCCTGGTGCAGATCTACTCGCTCGAATACTTGCGTGGCGATCGTCGTTACACCCACTTCTTTGCCGCACTCACTTTGTTCTCGGCTGGCATGTTGTGCATGGTTCTGGCTCCCAACATGGTGCAGTTGATTCTTGGTTGGGAAATCATGGGTCTGTGCTCGTTCATGTTGATCGGTCACTGGTGGGAAGAAGAAGCCAACTCGCGAGCTGCGCTCAAAGCTTTCTTCACTGTGCGTGTAGGTGACATGGGATTGCTCATCGGTACCGCCATCTTGTTCTTCTCGGCTAATAGTTGGACCCAAGAAAATCTCGGAGTCTCTGGTTTTAATATCAGTGGTTTGTCGGCGTGGGCCATGTCAGGTGAGGCGAGTTCTAGTGCTCTCACGTGGGGCGCCGTTGCACTGTTCATCGCATGTATCGGCAAGAGTGGCCAGTTCCCGTTGCATACATGGTTGCCGGACGCCATGGCTGGACCGACCCCGGTCAGTTCGCTCTTGCACTCAAGCACCATGGTCGTGGCCGGCGTGTTCTTGGTTGCTCGTGTCTATCCAGTTTTCTGGGAAGGCATGAAGATTGGTGATACCAACATCAACTTCATCGTGCTCATCGGTGGTATCACGATTGTGATCGCCGCGTTGTTGGCCTTCGTGCAACACGACATTAAGAAAGTGTTGGCGTATTCAACGGTGTCCCAGTTGGGTTACATGATGATGGGACTTGGTGCAGGCGCCTGGTTGCCAGCCGTGTTTCACATCTTCACTCACGCATTCTTCAAAGCGTGTTTGTTCTTGTCGGCGGGTTCGGTGAGCCACTCTGGTTCGCATCACTCGTTCGACATGAAGAAAGACATGGGTGGTCTGGCTAAGAAGATGCCGATTACTGCAACGACGTGGATCATCTCAACTTTGGCTTTGGCCGGTGTGTTCCCGCTCGCTGGTTTCTTCTCAAAGGACGAAATCATCGACAACGTCGGGTACGGCGGTTACAACGCGTTCATGATTGTTGGTTTAAGTGGCGCATTCTTGACTGCTGCGTACATGACCCGCGCGACCTACCTCACATTCTTTGGCAAGGCTCGCGGCGCAGCAGCTGGAGAGCATCATGACGAACATGATGCTCACGCCGACGCCCATGATTCGCATGATGCTCACGCAGCGCACGACGCGCATGATTCACATGACGCTCATGGTGCAGACCATGGTCCTCACGAGAGTCCAAAGCTCATCACCGTTCCATTGATGATTCTTGCGGCCTTGGCTTTAGTAGCCGGTTTGTCAAATGCCACACCATTTGGTGAAAGTTGGGAACGTTTCAAAAAGTACGTGGAACCAAGTGCTGAGTATGTGGCAATTGAAAGTCACATGGCCACTGGTCCTGGCGAAGCAATCATTGTTCCGCAACAGAACACAACAGCCGAGGGTGGCGAAAGTAAGTACGACGAAGGTTGCGCAGTCGTTGCACCTGAAGCTGGAATGGCTTGTTACTTCCCAACGGTGAAGCATGCGCCGTTCAAGTGGTCAAAGGCTGCACTGTCACTCATCATCGTGGCGTTTGGCTTGATCTCAAGCTGGATGTTCTGCGTGCAGTACTACACGCGTCGCAACAAGCGTCTCGTTGGTCTCACCGAGCGCAGCAAAGTGTTGCGTGGTGGTTACACCTTCTTGTGGAACAAGTACTACCTCGATGCCTTGTATGAAAAGGTCATCGTTCGTTCGATTGCACACCCCATCGCAGCTGCTGCGGCGTGGGTGAATCAAAACATTCTTGACGGCATCGTAAATGGTGTTGGCAAGGTTTCCCGCCGGGTAGCCGGTTGGGTATATCGAAATATCGATCAGCGCGTCGTCGACGGCGCGGTGAACGGCTCGGGCGCCGCAGCCCGAGGCACAGGCGGAGCGTTGCGCCCAGTGCAATCGGGCAAGGTCAATCAATACGGAGCGCTGCTGTTTGCTGCGGCCGCCATCGGCGCTCTCATACTCGTCATCATCAACACCTGAGGAGCAATACGGCATGGACGTACTCCAAAATTCAAACTGGGTGCTCAGCGTTGGCACTTTCTTGCCGCTAGTCGGCGTGATTGTCATGCTGTTCATCCCCAAGGCAGAAGAAGAGCTCCACAAGTTGGTAGCTCTTGTGACCGCGCTCGCAACCTTGGGAGTGGGTGTCTACACGCTCACCCAGTTCGACTATGACCAAGCTGGCAAGTTGCAATTCTTTGCCAACGCCGAGTGGATCAAAGTCATCTCCAGTAACTACACGATCGGTCTCGACGGAATGAGCTTGCCGCTCTACTTCTTGTCAATGGTCGTCACGGTTCTGGTGATGGTCTATTCGTGGAACCGCATTCCGTCTCCGGGCAACCCCAAGGCATTCCTCATCCTCATGCTGATTTTGCAGACAGGTATGGCCGGAACCTTTATTTCGCAAGACCTCATCTTGTTCTTCGTGTTCTTCGAAGTGGTGTTGTTGCCGATGTACTTTATGATCGGTGTCTGGGGTGGCGAGAATCGTCAGTACGCATCGCTCAAGTTCTTCTTGTACACGATGTTCGGATCGGCGCTCATGCTCGTTGCGTTCATCGCACTGTTCTACAAAGTTCGCGGTGAATTGCCCGCTGGTGTTGAACCATCGTTCTCGATTCCGCAGCTTGCTGAATACGGTGGGCTACTCGGACGCTCGGCACAGATCTGGATCTTCGGCGGAATGTTCATCGGTTTTGCCGTCAAGGTTCCGATGTTCCCATTCCATACGTGGTTGCCCGATGCGCACACTCAAGCACCGACCCAAGGTTCAGTTATCTTGGCCGCAATTTTGTTGAAGCTCGGTACCTACGGATTCGTGCGTATTGCAATTCCGATTCTCCCCACCGCTGCCAAAGAGTGGGCACCTTGGATTGGTCTTCTTGCAGTCATCGGAATCATCTACGGCGCGCTTGGTTGTTTGGCGCAAACCGACATGAAGCGTTTGATTGCTTTCTCGTCGGTTGCTCACATGGGATTTGTGATGTTGGGTATTTCAACACTCACGCCAATGGGCTTCAACGCCGCGATCTTCGGAATGGTTGCTCACGGTCTCATTACCGGCATGCTCTTCTTTGTTGCCGGCTCGGTGAAAGATCGTTATCACACCCTCGAGATCGCTCGACTTGGTGGCATGCTCAAGCAGATGCCGCGACTCGGTTGGATCTTGGGATTCTCCGCGATGGCGTCACTTGGTTTGCCAGGACTCGCCGGATTCTGGGGTGAATTCCCCGCCATCTTGTCGGCGTACTCGCCAGCTGCTGGATTGTCTGAAGTGACATTCCGTGTGTACATGGTGATTGCCGCACTCGGAACTGTTCTTGCCGCGGGTTACTTGTTGTGGCTCTTCCAGCGCACCGCGTTTGGTGAACCTAAGGCCGAATTTGCTGGTGCATCACATGA